>CALPMD020000023.1 GCA_943324575.2 Akkermansia muciniphila | reverse complement strand
ATCGTCCCGTCGCATTTCTCGGTGAAGGAAGCGGTCTTCCCATGGAATCGTTTCCCCGGCATCGACATCGTGCTTGGCCCTGAAATGAAATCGACGGGTGAAGTCATGGGCATCGACGCCGATTGGGGCATGGCTTACGCCAAGTCGCAGATCAGTGCCTTCAATCCGCTGCCGACCGTAGGCAATGTTTTCCTTTCTGTGGCAGACATGGACAAGAAACGCGCCGTGGCCGTTGCCCGCGATCTGGCCGATCTGGGCTTCAATATCTACTCCACTGGCGGCACCCATGCTCGACTGATGGCCGAAGGAATTCCGTGCCACCGCCTCTTCAAACTGGCCGAACAAGCCCGCCCGAACGTCATCGACATGATGAAAAACCGCGAGATCCACTTTGTCATCAACACCCCGAGTGGCCACGAAGCCCGCGCCGACGAGGTCCAGATCCGCTCGACCGCCATTGCCCAGAAGATTTCCCACGCCACCAACCTTTCCGCGGCTGAAGCCTCGGTCAAAGCGATCCGCTCACTCAAGGAGCGTGAATTCACGGTGAAGAGCATCCAGGAGTACCACGCCTGAGTTGAAGCGGGGAGCCGCCTTGGCGGTGGTTGTGGCGCACCCGCTGAAAAGCGCGAAAAATGCCTCGCGTGAGGTCTTTGTAGACACACTCAACTGCTTAATTCAAAGCAGCTTGAGAGTGGTACACCCGAAGGGACTCGAACCCCTAACCTTCTGATTCGTAGTCAGACGCTCTATCCAATTGAGCTACGGGTGCCTTGCGGCAAGCGCGGGCCGGAAAGAAGCCTATTTTTAAGACTTCTGTCAAGAAATTCAGCGTGGAAAATACAAAATAATTGCCAACTCACCTCGCAGGCTGCTTTACGGCTTCGGCAGAGGCTCGTCGCCAAGGATTTTGTCGAGGTCAGCCACGCGTTCCCATGGGCAACGTTTGCGCTGGTATTTTTTCCACACCACGTCGCGCAGTTCGCGCCAGATCGGCTCGGTCACGGGCTTGATGTCAGTCCAAGTGGGGTCGCGTTTTTGCATGGTCGTCATGATCGTCCATCGGCGACCGATATAGTTTGCCCGGTAAAAGACTTTCCCTTCATCCGTATTTTCAAACCATTCGTGACTCTCCATGGCCGGAGACTGGCGTGGGTGGGAGTGAGAAACAAGTGGCGAATCCAGCGGCAACCGCAGATCGCCATCGACGAGGGGGCCTGTGGCGGTTCATTCTCCAGCCATGGCAAACATCGGCGAGCGCGCATCTCTGCAAATCCTTCACGAAAAAACCTTCGGGCTGTTTCTCGATGGCGGGGAATTGGGAGAGATCCTGCTGCCACGCCGTGAGATGCCAGTGCGCTGGAGCCTCGGTGATTTGGTCGATGTCTTCCTTTACCTCGATTCGGAGGACCGCCAGGTGGCCACCCTCAAGGCGCCCAAGGTCATGCCGGGGCAGTTTGCGCGGCTGAAGTGCGTGGCCGTTACTGGGGTCGGTGCGTTCCTTGACTGGGGGCTACCGAAAGACCTGATGGTCCCATTCCGCGAGCAGAAAGTCCGCATGGAGATCGGCAAAAACTACCTCGTTCATGTCCACCTTGACGAGCAAACGGGCCGCATCATCGCCTCCACCCGCATCGCGCGGCACATGGACCTGACGCCGCCCGACTTCCACTTGGAGCAGGAAGTGGATCTGATCATTTTTGGCAAAACCGATTTGGGCTACAAAGCGATTATCAACGGCACGCACAGCGGCTTGATCTTTGCCAATGAGGTTTTCCAAGACCTCCAACCGGGAGAGGCCCTCAAGGGCTACATCACCGCCTTGCGCCCCGACGGGAAGATCAATCTCAGCCTGCACGCCGCAGGCCGCGCGAAGGTCGAAGGCCTCGAGGGCCAGATCCTCGCCGAGCTTAACGCCCGTGGCGGCTTCTGGGCGCTTAGCGATCACAGCCCCGCCGATGAAATCAATGCGGAGCTCGGCGTCAGCAAGCGCACCTTTAAACAAGCGACGGGTGCCCTCTGGAAAAGGGGGCAGATCACCATCGAGAGCCATGGCATCCGTCTGACACCTGACGCCTGACGCCTGACCGACGTCACTTGGCTTTTTTAGCCGCTGCGCGGACGAGAAACCCTTCCGCATCGAGAAAGCAGCCTTTGGGAAGCGCCAGGCCTTCCAGCGGGGAGGCCGGGCCGTGTGCACGGAGTTCGCCATCGCCACCCGGCAGCAAGAACCAGCCGGGCAACAGCTTTCCCCAAGTACCCAGTTTGTGACCCCGCTGCGGGATGCTGTCTGACCACGGCAAACCCGGATTGGCCATCGACATCGCAATGACTCTGCCTTCGACAGCCAGACAGGGGCAGTGCAGCACGCCGGCACAGTAAATTGGATCCAATGCGTCTTGGCCAAAATCATAGAACACGATCTCTGCTGATAACTGCGCCGAGCTGAGCACCTGCCGTAGCTGATCTCCACCGACCCATGAGGCGCTCAATTCTCCGTTCACCGCTGTTTGGATCTCGGCTTCCGCGCCAAACAGCTCGGGGAAGGCTAGGAGCAATCCCGGCAGACTGGTCGGCAGCGGGTCACCCGCCAAGATAGAAAACGTGCGTCGCCACGGCAGGGCGGAGATCTGGCCAATCTGGTGACCATTGATCCACATCCAACGTCGCGCGGTTTCGCCACCTGCCCACAGCGGCTCGGCCATCTTGCCTGTGGGTCGTCGCTTTTTCCAATCGGCCGACTCGAATCGTTTGCTGATCGCTTCAGCTGATGCCATGAACATACCTTGTCGGATCGTGGCCAAATCCGCCCTCTCTGCCGTGATTCTCTGCCCTGCCACGAGAATCAGGGACCCCGGTGCTCGCGATGGCCGCTTGCGGAAAAATTTTCCGCTCTCGAATGAAAAGATCGATCCCCATCCGCCGTCACACCATAGCGGAATGAGTGGATAGCTCGATTTTTTGGCGATCAGCTCGCAGCCGCGCCGCAGTTCATTGAGCGTGCCGGTGCGCGTCAGTTGGCCTTCGGGAAACAAACACACCAGCTCGCCGTTTTTCAGTGCGTCGACGGTGAGACGGATCGCCTCCCGCGGTTGGCTGGTGCGGATCGCCACGGTGTCGAAAATGCTCACAAATACCCGGATCAAGCGGCTGGCCATGAAGGTCTCGTCCATGACGAACCGGACTGGCCGCGAACATGCTGCCGTGATGAAAAATGCGTCCAGATACGTAACATGGTTGGGCAGCAGCAGCGCGCCTCCCTCCGTGGGGATCCGCTCGGGGTGCACCAACTCGATCCGATAGATCCAGCGAATCAGCCCCCCGCCGACCAAGCGCACAAAGTCGCCCGGTTGGCGGGCGATCCATGAGGCGCTGATCAAGCCGCAAACCACGCTCACGAGGGCGATTTCAAGTTTCAATCCTCTCGCCACCGGCAGACCCAGCGCCTGTGTGCCGTATTCAAAGATTCCGATCGCGACCAGCGCTACGATCGCCACCGCGCCATGCTGCAGGTGCATCGCGCCCTGCAAACGTCCTCGAATTGGTGCGGCCTCGCGGCTTTTCAACCACACGCTCAATGACGAAAAAAACACCGCCGCCGAAAAAGTCAGAAAACCCAGAGTGACCGAAAATCCCCATCCACTCGGCGTTAAGAAAGCCAGCGCCATCGTCGTGCCCGTCATCCCCAACCCCGCGACAGGTACCCGCGCCAGCACCGTCCGTTGCCGCGATAAAAGCGCCGAAAATCCAAAACCCGCGGCGAGCCCAAGGGCAGCCACCGTCATGAAAACCACCAACCGCATGCCACTGTCATTCACCCCTGTGGGGGTCACCTGCGCCCATCGAGTCGACCAGTAACCGACAAATACCGTCACAACCCAGAAAAACGACACCCCTAGTGAGGCTCGCCGCAGCGGCTCGTCGTACCAAAGTTCCGCCAGTCGATTTGGCGTCTCTCGAGCGGGGTCGGGGGAGTTTTTTTGAAACATCGGACATGGAATCTACACCCTTCTGCACCATCCGGCAAGAAACAGAAATGACGAGTCATCGATTCGAGTCTATAATGAGTGCCCCGTGAGGGAGCATACGACGAGGGGAAATGGCGCTGCATTGTCCAATGCGTCGCACCCATAATGCAGCTTGGCCTGATCCACCCAGCGCGGGACTTACCTCATAAATGCCAGAGCGCCGCCTCCCCCCCCGGAAAGACGGCGCCCCTTTTTTGCCCAGTGCTCACTTCGGTTCACGAAGTTTGAACTTAGCAGGTCGGACATGGTCCACATGATTAATCTGCGCGATTTCCCAAAAATCAATAGATCGCGTAATGACTCTTTTTTCGTCGGTCTACAGGCGGCTCAGGATGTCAGTAGTTTTCCCTACCCGAGCCAGCGTGGCGAGTGGCGAGTCAATCCACGAGGTGATGCTGCATGGCGTAGCGGGTGA
Source organism: Akkermansia muciniphila (assembly GCA_943324575.2). Lineage (GTDB taxonomy): Bacteria > Verrucomicrobiota > Verrucomicrobiia > Verrucomicrobiales > Akkermansiaceae > Luteolibacter > Luteolibacter muciniphilus_E. Next base: position 5,442 of record CALPMD020000023.1, on the reverse strand, counting down.
GCTCGACGTTGGAGACGAGGCCCATTTTCTCAGCGATACGGCTACGGTAAGTGGCTACCGTCTTCGCGCTGAGGGAGAGGTCCGCACTGATCTCCTTGATGGTTTTGCCGGTGGCGATAAGGCGAAAGACTTGGAGTTCGCGATTGGAGAGGGTTTCGTGCGAGGTGCCGGGCGACTCGCCAGCGATGGCGCCTGCCAGTTGCTCGGCGAGCGCGGGGCTGATGTAGCGGCCGCCGGAAAGGATGCGCTGAACAGCCGCGACGAGGGCATCGGCAGCGCTTTGTTTAGAGATGTAGCCGGAAGCGCCCAGTTTCAAGGCGCGCAGGGCGTAGTCTTTTTCGGCATGAGCGCTGATGATGAGAACCGGTTGGCTGGGTTTTTCGCGCCTGATGTCCTGAAGCAGGCCGAGGCCGTTGCGCCCGGGCATGGTGATGTCCACCACGACGAGGTCCCAGGGGGATTGGGTCGCGGCGATGAGGCCGGTTTTCGCATCGCTGGCTTCGCCGATTTCCACACCCTTGAAGTGCTCATTCAATAAGGAAATCATCCCTTGTCTGACGAGAGCGTGGTCATCGACGATCAGTACTTTCATGGCAGAGGTGTGGGCTTGGCCATGGGCAAGGGCACCGTGAGGATCACGTCGGTGCCTTTTTCCGGGTTGCGACTGAAAACGACGAAGCCGCCGATGCTCTCCGCACGTTCCGTCATGCCGATAAGGCCGAGCGATCTCGGATCGTCGATGGCTGCGGGGTCGATCCCCTTGCCGTCGTCGTGGATGACGAGCTTGAGAAGATTCCGTGTGGCAGTGAAATGCGCGTCGATCCGTCTAGCCTCCGCATGGCGGGCGACGTTGGTCAGGGCTTCTTGAAAAATCCGGAAGGCAGTGGTGGTGATTTCGGGCGGCAAGGTTTCCGGGAGATGGGAGACTCTCACCGCACAGTTGATGCCTGTGCGGTGAGAGAATTGTTCGGCTTCTTCGACCAAGGCGGTAGCGAGGCCGAGGTTGTCCAAGGTGCTGGGTCGCAGGCCAGCGGAGATGCGCTGGACGGAGGCGATGGTCGTGTCGACCAGTTCGGAGGCTTCCACGAGCTTGTCGATGACGGGGTTCAAGGTCCGGTCATCGCGATCGTTGAGGCGGTTTTCGATGAGGCGCAGTTGCATTTTGATGCTGGTGAGCAATTGGCCCAGTTCGTCGTGGATTTCGCGGGCGACCCAGATGCGGTCCTCTTCGCGTAGGGTCTGGACGCGGGACGAGAGGTTACGGGATTTTTCATGGGCATGGTTGATTTCCGCCGTGCGGTGCTGCTCGGCGAGACGCCACCCGCCGTACAAGTGGCGCATCACAAAATAGATCAGGACCGCAGCGGTGACGAAGAAGTTTACGGCACGCACCGCGTGGATTAGCCCAGGCTGTGGTTGGTCGATGGCGTAGCGGATCAGCATCATGTCAGAGCCTGCGATCCAGACGCTGGCTAGGATCAGATAGACTGCTACGATGCTCAATTCGAGCACGGACCGCTGTCGGCGCGCGGCTGTGGTGGGGAGGGCGATAGAATTTTTCACGATTCCCAATCTAGCTCATCGAAGGGGAATGGTCGAGCAAGGAATTGTAAAGCCGCCGGTAGCCGGGCGTGTTTAGCTTTCTAGGATCTCGACCTCGTAGCCGTCGGGGTCGGTGACAAAGGCCATCTTGCGGTTGCCTGCCGCGAATTTTTCGCGCCAGCCCGAGGGCCAGATTTCGATGCCGGCGTTTTCGAGTTGGGTGCAGTAGGCGATCATGTCAGGCACGCCGAGGGCCGTGTGCATCAGGTCTTCCGGGCAGGTGGCGGTGTATTCTGGAGAGTGGCACAGCTCGAGAAAAACGTCGTTTCCGGGAAGCTTTAGGAAGGCGAGGCTGTTGCCCTGTGGCGATCGCTTGGACTCACCGAGGGTGTAACCCAGACTTTGGTAGAAGGCGATAGAGCGGTCGAGGTCGCGGACGCGAATGCGGGTGTGGAGAAAGCGGATCATGGCGGGAGAGAGTATGGATGATCTGCGAGGCTTTGCCAAACGGGGATTGAGCTAGGTCGAGAAATCCCATGGCTCGGATCGATGCTTCTTTACAGTCGGCACCGATCCGTGATATAGGCACGATCCCATGAAAAATATCATTGTTGCAGTCGATTTTTCAAACGCCACGCCTGGAGTCACTCAAATCGCCGTGGATTTGGCGAAAGCCTTCGGCGCGAATCTGGAGTTGTTCCATGTCATTGAGCCCGAGCCAAGCTATACCGCGTATGGATTCACCCCCGATGAATTCCCGGCAATGTATGCTTTCCAAGAGGAGGCGAGGCGCCGTGCGGCGGAGAAACTGGAGGAGCTGCTCACCAAAGTGCGTGCGGATGTGCCAAAGGCCACTTCGAAAATGACAGAGGGCAGCCCACTGCGTTCGCTACTCGAGCGCGTCAAGGAAAGCAGCGCAGATCTGGTGGTCCTCGGTTCGCACGGCCACGGTGCGATCGCGGCCCTGTTGATCGGCAGCGTGGCAGAAGGAATGGTCCGCAAATCCACCGTGCCCACACTGATCGTCCCCGCCGCGCCCGAATCCTAGACCAGCCCGTCCTTGCGGGCTTGTTTCCAGTAAGCGTATTCAGACCGGTTGAAATCGATGTACTCGGGCGAGAGGTCGCTCGAATACATGGTGTAATCGGCCTCGCCTTGGTTGAGGTTGATGACGATTTCGAATGCGGGGTGAGAGACGGCTTCGCGCAGCTCATCCATCGGGGTGGTGGCTTGCAGGCCGCCGAGGCAGGCGGCTTTGCCGCCGATGTAGATGTCGACCAGTTCCTCGCGGATGCGCGCGCGGGAGTAGCCGACGGCGTGGATGATGCGGCCCCAGTTGGGGTCACCACCGTTCCATGAGGCTTTCACCAAGGCGGATTTGCAAACGGCTTCGGCGACTTTCTTGGCGTCGAGGTAGGTGCGGGCACCCTCGACCTTGACCGTGACGAATTTGGTGACTCGCTCGCCATCGCGGACGACGGCCTTGGCCAGCTCCAGCATCAGCCAGTTGAGGGCTTGGCGGAATTGTTTGCAGATCGCGCTATTGCGTCGGATCGCCGGCATTCCTGAAGCGCCATTCGCGAGCATGATGACCGTGTCGTTGGTGGACATGTCACCGTCGATGGTGATGCGGTTGAAGCTTTCTTCGACGCATTCCAAGACGCTCTTGCGCAGTGAATCGGCGGGGATGTTGGCATCCGTGGTAATGAAGCAGAGCATGGTGGCCATGCTGGGGGAAATCATGCCGGCGCCTTTAACGCATCCGCCGAGGCGCACCGTGTGGCCACCGAGCTCGAAGGAAATAGCGACTTCCTTGGCGTGGGTGTCACTGGTGATGATGGCGGCGGCGACATTCGAGCCGTTTGCGCGACCGAGTCCGGCGAACAGCTCGCTGTATTTCGGCTCGAAGCGCATCATCGGCATCGGCAGGCCGATGACGCCGGTCGAGGCGACGCCGATTTCACTGCGTTTAAGCTGCAGGGGTTTGGCGACGGCGTCGCACATGGCATTGGCATCGCGGATCCCTTGGACGCCGGTGCAGGCATTGGCATTGCCGGAATTGGCGATGATGGCCCGTAGCTCGCCCTTACGCAGATGCGCTTGGGAAACGCGGACTGGCGCGGCTTTGACACGGTTGGTGGTGAAAGTGCCGGCCGAGTTACAGGGTTTTTCCGAGTAGATGAGCGCGAGATCGAGGCGGTCGACGGCGGGATTTTTAATGCCGCAACTGACGGCACTGGTCAGAAAGCCTTTAGGCGCGCCGACACCGCCTTTGATTTTGGTTACTGGAAAGTCCATGACAGTGCAAAGCGGCGGAGAATGGCAGCGGTTAAAAATTTTGCAACCCGGCAATCGGGCTGAGGCCGAAGAGGAGGTTGAAGCACTGCACGGCCTGGCCGCCCGCGCCTTTGCCGAGGTTGTCTTCGGCACTCATCAGAATGACGCGGTGGGTACGCGGGTCGTACTGCCAGCCGATGTCGATGAAGTTGGTACGGGTGACGTTTTTGGTGTCGGCACAGCCGCCGCGGCCTAACAGCCTCACGAAGGCAGAGTCGGCGTAGGCCTGGTCCAGCGCGGCGCCGATGGCCGCGGGCGGAACTCCGTCGCGCAGCGTTGCGGTGGTGGTGGTGACGATGCCCGAGTTAACAGGGATCAAGTGCGGGATGAAGGAGATGGTCACTTTTTCGCCAGCCGAGTGGCTGAGTTCTTGCTCGATTTCCGAGAGGTGGCGGTGTTTCGGCACGCCATAGGCGCGCGCGCTTTCATTGCATTCGCAAAAGAGCAGGCTGAGGTCGGCCTTGCGACCTGCCCCACTGACGCCGCTCATCGAGTTGGCGACGATGGTATTGAGCTCGAGCAGATTTTCTCGCAACAGTGGCAGCAAGGGCAGGAGAATACTCGTTGGATAACAACCCGGCGCAGCGATCAATCGCGCGGCCTGGATCTGCGGGCCGCGGACCTCGGGCAAGCCATAAACCGCCTCATCTAACAAATCAGGTGCGGGGTGAGGATGGTCGTAAAACTCCTGATAAACTGCTGCATCGCGCAGGCGGAAATCCGCGCTTAGGTCGATCACCTTAATGCCGCGCTCCAACAAGGCGCGGGCGATATCGGCAGCCACTCCGTGGGGCAGCGCGAGAAAGGCGACTTGTGCCCCTGAAGCAGCGATGGCGTCGGGATCAGGTTCGATGAATGCCAACTCCGCGCCCGCCGCTTTGCAAAAGCGTGGGAAGACCGCGGCCAGCGTTTTCCCAACCTCTTGGCGCGAGGTGGCAGCGACAATTTCCACGTTTGGATGGACGAGCAGCAGGCGGAGCAATTCCATCCCAGTATAACCACTGGCTCCGACGATGGCGGTCTTGATACGATTCACGCCCCTTGCAATGTCATGATTTTCCGTGCTTGCCAATCCGCATTTCCCCTGTTTGTTTGTCCCCCCGTTTACATGACGGGCTGTAGCGCAGTCTGGTAGCGCACCTGCCTGGGGGGCAGGGGGTCGTGGGTTCGAATCCCGCCAGCCCGACCATCGGGTTTTTCATGCGTGGGTTATGCATCGAAGTGCGTGTTCATGGGGAATCTTTCGATTGGGAGTTTTGCGGTGACGCAGGGTTACGCACCGTTAACGGTCAGTTGGTGAGTGGATTCAAGCGGCGAGTGCTAATGCCCCGACAGCGGGTAAAAATAACATGGAGTGCCCGCTAGGCGAGGCGCTTTCTAGGGAGCAGGCTGGGCGGTCGGATGGAGGGGCGATGCTTTCATCTGGATAGATTGGCTCGCAGCAGACATCCAATGCTGAACCATTCGGTTGCCGCCATACCCCATCAGCTGGAATCGGCATCGCTAGGGTTGCGAACTCCTCTTGATCCATGCAGATTCCCCGTAGCAGCAAATCCCATGTCT
>CALPMD020000022.1 GCA_943324575.2 Akkermansia muciniphila | reverse complement strand
CATCTTCCTCTTTCCCGGTGCGGACCAGCGCGATGCGGATTCTTTGGCCCACGGCGAGCGTTGGCTTCATCGCTTCGTCGAGATCGTGAAGGCTAAGCACATCCACGCCTTGGATCTTTGCCACTTTCGCCAGATTTTCGTCCGCCGTCATCAGGCGCGCTCCCAGCAGGCGGGCAGTTTGGATCAAGCGCGTGTTGAGGGTATCTGAATCCGCAGGGGAGACTGTGTCGTGGATGGAGATTTGAAAATTCAATTCCTGTTGCATCTGCCCCAAGTAATCCAACCCTCGCTGCGCCCGTTGGCGGTCGCCCACCGAATCGGCGTGAGCGGTCGATTCCAGCACATCGAGGACAAATCGCGGGACGATCAGGCGCCCATGAAGAAAGCCGGATCGGTAAATGCCCAGCACCCGGCCGTCCATTACAGCATCCGGATCCAACACCACAGGCTGTCCGGATGACGAATCCTGGCGAAAGCGCACGTAGGGAATGACAAAGGCAAAATCGTCGCGGTTGCTGCGAAGTGCCAGCACGGCGCCGAGAAAACCGAGGCTGGCAAACAAGGCGATGTCGATTGTCAGCCGCAACGCGTTGACCACCACGTCGAGCTGGATGGCAGAATTTCCTACCGCTTTTTGAAGGTTGTCGTGAAAAGCCAGCTCCAACAAGTTGGAGATTTCCACGCGGGTCAGCAGCCATGCGCAGAATAAGCCTACGCCCAACCCGAAACTAGCTGTTGAAAAACCGCGCAGGGTGAAGCCCTTCATCAGAATCTCAATCCAGATGAAGAAGCCTGCAACTCCCAGCCCGCAGAGCAGGCCTGTGACAATCGAGATATCGAGAGTGCCCCTGGTGCTAAGGGCGATCGCTACCCCGGCAGCCTCACAGACCAAGAGGTAAGTGAGACGCGCAATATTGACGGATGGGGTGGCTGGCATGGAAAATTGGATGGGTCAGATTCCTAAAACCGATCCCATTCCGCAAGAATAAACCGGTGTGGCTACGCGTGCTCCTCGGCAGTCGCTTGGATGTCGGTCAGTGCCGCGATAAAGTCGCCGAGAATTTCGGCCGGCACCATGATGGTGTCGCGGTTGCCACCGACATCTTCGGTGATTTTCACCACCATGCCGCGAGTATTAGCCTTGAGATCGAGATAAAAAGTTTTCCGATCGGCGAGAATTTTTTCCGTGTGTAGTAAATCCCTGTCCACTTTGGTTATGCTGTTATTATAAGCTAACTAGAGATTCTTTGATGATCGGTGATTGTCAATCGAATTCCTAAATCTGCAAAGACCGCAAGGATGTCCCGCCCCCGATGATACAACCTATACCCACCAAGGATGGAGCTGACGGTGAGACGGACTGGATTGCCAATGGAATTCCTTGACCACGACACGCGCAACGAGTGGCATCCAGTACTTTAGCGACTGGATCTGATGCGTGATTTTCTCCCGACCGACCGACCCGCACTGGTGCTGGCACCGATGCAGGACGTGACCGACTTGCCATTCATGCGCGTGATCGCGCGGCGCGGCGCGCCCGACTGGTTCGTGACGGAGTATTTTCGAGTGCATCCCGATTCCTGCTTGAACCGCTACATTCTGCGCTCGATCGCAGAAAACGAGACTGGGCGTCCCGTGTTTGCGCAGATGATCGGCCGCGACTTGCCGAGCCTCGTCCGCACGGCCGATGAGTTGGCGAAGTTCCCGATCGCGGGGATCGACCTCAACCTCGGCTGCCCCGCGCCGATTGTTTGCCGCAAGGACGCGGGCGGCGGATTGTTGCGCAACCCCGAAACGGTCAACCGCTTGATCGGTTCGCTGCGCGAGGCGATCCCTGGGCGATTCACCGTGAAAACGCGCCTCGGCTACACCACGGCGGAGGAGTTCCCCGCGTTGTTGGAAATCTTCCGCAGCCACGCCATCGACGGGCTGACCATCCATGGTCGTACCGTCTTAGAACGCTACCAGACGCCGGTGCACCCCGACTGCGTGAAGACCGCGGTGGAAACCATGGCCTGCCCCGTGATCGCTAACGGCAATGCTGTGGATGTTGCGACGGGCCTGACTTATCTCGCAGAAACCGGCGCGGCAGGGCTGATGATCGGCCGCGGCGCGATCCGCAACCCGTGGATTTTCTCACAACTGACCGCTGCATTCCAAAACGCCGCCGCGCCCGCGCCGAGCTACTGGGACCTGTGGGAGTATGTGCTGGAACTCTACGACGAGCTCGCCCGCGAAACGCCGAAGTTCAATCCGCTCGCCCACGTCCAGCGGATGAAAAAGACCCTCGCCTACATCAGCCACGGCCTGGAAGGCGAATTCGAGTACGACATGCGCCGCGCCAAAACGCCCGAAGAGTTTCAGGAGATCTGCCGCAAGCACCTCGATCACGACATCCCGCTGCCGCCCAAACCGCCCGTTGGCTCCAAGTTGTTCTGCGGCTTCGAGGCGTGGGATCAAAAATAAAGGCTACGACTTACGGCCTTCGTCGTAGTCGAAGTATTCGAGCATCGTCTGGATCTCGCCACGACCCTCCAGTCCGCTTTCCTTTTTGCGGCGGAGCAGAGTTTCGCTTAATGAGTCATTCCAACCGACTTTGCTGAGGTACTGGTTCCAGATAAAGATATCGCCTTCGCTGAGTTCGCGTCCGTTTTCGAAACACCAGTTGAGAATTTCCTCGTCGCTGCCGCCCTGCAGGACACGGGCAACTAAGGCCTGATAATCGACCCGCAGGAAGTTCACGCAGCGGGAATCAAAACCCGATCCGAGGTTGTCGCAGAAATCTTCTCTCAGTTTGCCGGCCGCATGGAGGCGGATTTTGTCCAACATCCGGGCGAAGTAGATCATCCCGAGGGTTTCCTGATAGGCGGAGAGTGGTGCGGATTTCATAAATCGTATGATAGAATATCGGGCGTCGTCTGGCGAAGCAAGCGCTGGAGATCAGATCAGCGCGAGTGATTCTAACCGCAGGACGGGCGTGCGGGCCTCGTTGGATTTTTCGCGGTCGAGGGTGAGCTGCAGCGACCAGTCGTTGAGGTCGTCGGGGTCGATGAGCGTTTGGTGAATCGTTAGGCCGTCTTCGGAGATGTGAGTGTGGCGGGCGTTGCGCGCTTCGGGGTCGAGGCGGATCTGGAGGCGGGCGTCGTGATAGGTGTTGAGTAGCTGGAGCAGGCGCTCGTTCGACCAGGCTTTACCGTCGGAATCGTGGCTGGCGATCAGGCTGAGCGCGGCCTCGGTATCGTAGCGGGCAAGGGCGGTGACGAGGGTGAGGACGTGGTTGCGGAGGTGGCGCTTGAAGGCGAGTTTGTCCTGGGTGTAGGGGATCTTGGATTTGAAATTTGCAATTTCAGATTTGTGATCTGAAGAGGCGGGGGCGGCATCGGGGTTTTTCAGGGCTTGCCACTCGTCGAGTAGACTGGAGTCAGTGTGGCGGACGATGAGTTCGAGGAAGGACTCGGCTTCGTGGACGTGCTCGGTTTTCGCGCTGTCGGGCACGGTCTGGGCGAGGACTTTGTAGACTTCGCCGAGGTGGCGGAGGAGCACGGCCTCGGAGCGTTCGAGCTTGTAGGTTTTGACGTAGTCTTCGAACGACTGGTAGTTCTCGATCATTTCGCGGGCGACCGTCTTGGGGCGGACGTTTTCGCTGCCGAGGTAGGGGTGGCGGAGCTTGAAGGCATTGAAGGTGTCGTAAATGAAATCGGCACCGGGTTTGGGGTGTTCGACTTCTTCGAGGCGGGCGATGCGGTCGTCGTATTCGACACCCTCGTCTTTCAGGCGCGCCATGAGCTCGGACTTGATGAGATCGACCTGTTTGCGCAGCACCATCTCGGGGTTTTCGAGGATGGATTCAATCAGTGAAATGAGGTTGAAGGCGTAGTCTTCGGCCTCGGGGTCGAGCTTGGGGATGGCGTCTAGCAGGTAGAGGCTGAGCGCGTGGTTGATCGAGAAATCCTCAGGCAGGCTGACATCGACGGCGATTTTCTGCGGGCCCGTGCGCTGAGAGGGTGGGATGATGTGGAGGATCTTCGCGCCGACGAGACCACGGAAGAGTTTGAAGGCGTGCTTTTTGAGCGCCTTCTTTTTGGACGGCGGTTCGTGGCTGTCGTGGATGAGCGTTTTGAGCGCGGCGCAACCGTCCTCGACGGTGCGGGAAAGCACGTTGAGCAGCGTGTGGTGGTGGACGGAGAAACTGGAAACGAGCGGCTCGGGCGGCGCGATTTGGAGTTTGGCGAAGGTGGCCTCGTCCCAATGGATGTAGCCTTTTTCCGGTGGCTTGCGTTTTTCGAAGCTCTTCTTTTTGTTGGCTGTCGCCTTGGCGGCGAGGCGGAGGTTTTCGATGACGTGTTCGGGCGCTTGGGCGACGACGTAGCCGGTGGTGTCGAATCCGCGCCGACCCGCACGGCCGACGATCTGGCGGAAGTCGCGGACGGCGAGAATTTTGGTGCCGCGCCCGTCGTATTTGCAGAGGGCCGTGAGCATCACCGTGCGGATCGGGACGTTGACCCCTACGCCGAGGGTATCGGTGCCGCAAACGACTTTGAGCAAACCGCGGGCGGTGAGTTTTTCGACCAACAAGCGATATTTTGGCAGCAGGCCGGCGTGGTGGATGCCGACGCCGTGGCGCAGGATCTTGGAAAGCTCGCGGCCGTAGGGACTGCGGAAATCGGCGTCGTCGAGGGCGCGGGCGATCGCGGTTTTTTCCTCCTTGGTGCAGAAGTTGGTCGAAAGCAGGTCGCGGGCGGTGTCGGCGCAGGAGTTCTGGGTGAAATGAACGAGGTAAATCGGCGCGCGGCCCTGCTCGTTCAGCTCGGCGACTTTTTCCTGAAGCTGGGTGGTGGAATATTCGAACTCTAACGGAACCGGGCGCTGGTCAGACTGGACGAGCGTGGTCGGCGCGCCCGTGAGATCGGTGAGCTGTTTGGAGAAAAACGAGGCGTCGCCCAGGGTGGCGGACATTAGCAGGAAGCGGGCGCGGGGCAGCGTGAGCAGCGGAATTTGCCAAGCCGCGCCGCGCGAATGGTCGGAGTAATAATGGAACTCGTCCATGATCACGTCGTCCACGAGGGCATTGGCGCCATCGCGCAGGGCGATGTTGGCGAGGATTTCGGCGGTGCAGCAAATGACGGGCGCGTCGTGATTCACCGTCGCGTCGCCCGTGATCATCCCGACGTTTTCCGGGCCGAGCACTTGGCAGAGCGAGAGGAACTTCTCGTTGGCCAGCGCTTTGATCGGCACGGTGTAGTAGGAGCGGCGGCCTTGGCAGAGCGATTTGAACTGCATCGCAAGGGCGACCAACGATTTCCCCGAGCCTGTCGGGGTGTTGAGAATGACGTTGTTGCCCGCAAAAAGTTCGAGCACCGCCTCTTCCTGATGGTCATAGGGAATCGTGCCGCTGCCAGTCAGATAATCGAGGAAAGCGTTGAGAATGTCATCCGCGCTGGGGTTTTCGGGGAGATCTTTGGGGTTCAAACGGGCGGGCATGTGGGGAGCATGGCGCAGAAAAAGTGCTCAGCAAAGGCGCAATGGGCGCGAAGGAACGCAAAGAACGAGTATTTTGAGTTGGTGCGCACGGTAAAGCTGGGCTATGCTGTCCGTCCCTGCGGGGGAATTATGGCGATACAAGGCGAAGATCTAGCTCTGGCGTGCGCGAAAGCAGCCGATGAAATCAAAGCGGAAAACATCCGCGTGTGGGACATGCGTGGGATTTCAAACCTAACAGACTTTATGGTGGTGTGTTCGGGTTCATCGATGCCGCAGCTTAGGGCTGTTTTGCGCGATGTGGCCGGCATGGTGGAAGAGGAACACGGTGTGAAGCCGACGATGACTGAAGGCAAGGCCGACACCCGCTGGGTTGTTTTGGACTACATCGACGTGATGGTTCATGTGATGCATCAAGAACTGCGCGAGTACTATGAGCTGGAAGATCTCTGGAAAGACGCGAAGGAAGTGAACTGGCAGCCGGAAAGGCATAGCTGATCGCACTGGGAGTCAGCGCTTTTTTCTCAAGCGCCTGCCCGTGAGGCGGGTGGCGATGAGATTCGGGCAGCGACCTTTGAGGCGCAGTTGCTCGCAATTCGCCTCGATCCTGACCGACTGCTGCACGGGCTTAAAGCCCATCCGTCGCGTCACGCAGTCGTTGAGCAACTCGAGATGCGAGTCTTCGAATTCAACGACGCGGCCACAGTCAATGCAGGCGAGATGGTTGTGTGAGGGTTTTACGGCGAACTTGGGATCGTAGGTCGCCTGATTGTCGCCGAGATCAATTTCGCGCAGCAAATTGGCTTCCACCATGAGACTGAGCGTGCGGTAGACCGTCGCCCGCGAGGTCTTGGAGTCGAGCTTGCGGGCGCGCTCGAACAGTTCGTCCGCTGAGAAAAGTTCGTCCTTGGAAAAGGCAGCCGAGACAATCGTGTCGCGCTGGCGGGTCTGCCGCAGACCTTTGCGTCGGATAAAGTCGGTGAGTCGTTCTTGAATGCCAGAGTCCACTGCGCATTTCTATCTCCAAGAATTCATGACGGAAAGAGGAAAGCTTGGGGGTTCGTAAATTGCGCATTGCGCTGGCCGCTACCGCTCCGGTGCCATCTTCCATCGGCGCCATACGGGTTGCCAACTGTGGCCTTACAAGCAGATCCGGCGGAACAAGACGTCGAGCGGCAACTGCATGCAGATATAGAAGTCTCCGAATTCACCGTAGCGGGCCGTGACTTCGTCGAAACGCATTTCGTAGACGATCGACTTGATGTCGATGGTATCCTTGGCAAGCAGGGTCACGCCCCATTCGAATTCATCGAGTCCAGTCGAGCCGGTAATGAGTTGGAGAATCCGGCCCGAGTAGGTGCGGCCGACCTTGGCGTGTCCTGCCATCAGCTTGCGGCGGCTTTCGAAATCCAGCGAATACCAGTTGTCCGGGCCATTGCGGCGCTTGGACATCGGGTAGAAACACATGACGGGCCAATCGGGCAGCACCGGGTAGAGGCGGTGCTTCAAATAGTGTGCCATCCGCTCGTCGAAGGCTTTTAGACCCGCTTCGAGCTCGGCCGAGCCTTCCGTCAGGCCTTCTTCAGCGATCAAGGTTTCCGCCGCGTATTGCTCGCGGGTGGTCGTGTATTCGGAGCCTTCCGTCTGGGAGAGGTAGGAATATGCCGGGCTGAGAATCTCTGGGCCGAGGGAGAGGCTGAGCTGCTTTTCAAACCTGTTCGCTACCTGCAAGTCAGGAGTCAGCAGCATGAAACCAAGATCCGCCTTGGGTGTCGCCACTGAGAAAACCAACAGGTGTGTGTCGGGAGTTGCGCGGATTTCTTGCACCAGCTCGGTGAGGCGGGTCTTGGCATGGCGCTGTTCCTCGTCGCTGTAGAGTGTCCATTGCGAATGGTCGACGTGATAGAACAAGTGCATGACGTGCCAGCCTTCTCTGGGCACGAGTGGGGTGACTTCTTGATTCGACATGATGGTTGAATTCAGCGACTGGCGTTGGAAATTTTTAGTTCGATGAGCTTCTTGAAATCTTGGCTCGGCGAGCTTGGTGTGGCCGCTTCGTAAATTTGGACTATCCAGGGCTTTCCGTTGCCAGTGCGGTAGGCAGCATGCATGCCCACGTCTTCAAAACCCGCGGTAGCGGCGAGTTCCATGGGAAGGTCGACCTGTACTCTGCGGGTAATGACATCGCCAACCACCTTCCCATCGCTATCACGGAAGACAACACGCACCGCGGCCGGCCCACCGCTGGCGGTGAGTTTTACCACGGGAACCAAAACCGTGTCGCGGCGGACGATCTCACGGCCCTCGCCCTCCGTCACCGGCGGACGCCAGTAGCTGTCGGCGGTGGAGATTTTGACATACTTGCCTGAAACCGGAAAGTCGCTGGCTTCGGTGTGCGCGGACTCGGTTGGTAAACGGCTGAAAATATTTAAGACCAGCGCAATGCTCCCGACTAATAGCAGAAGCAACAGTACGCCCAAGCCGATTCGTTCGACCTTCGAGAGGTGAAGTTGTGGCCGCAGCGAAATCGGTTTGGCAGGTTCCGGCGAGACCGGCCGAATTTCGTCATCGTGCTCGGTTAGCGGCTCGATTGGTTGGGCAACGATTTCTTGAGGAGTCGGTTCTTGGAGAGGGGCCGGACTTGCGGCCCTAGCCAACGGCTCGACCCAGTCACTGAGATCCTCGAATTCTTCGTCGGTTTTTGGCCGGGAAATCAAATAATCCGTTTCATGAGCCCTATCGGACCTCCTGGAGGCGTTGAATTGGACAGCCACCCTGACGGACTTGGGCGCAGCTGTAGACTCGGCTTTTTGACCCTCTTGGGGTTTGGCGGCATCGCCGGGTGTCGAGTCTTTGGATACGCTCGGGCTTTGGCGGGGCTCGGCGGCCAGCGGGTTCGGTGGGACATCTTCCTCCAACTCCCACAAATCGTGCTCGGTCGAGTTCTGGTTGAAGTCGACCAAGTTCGGACGATGTCGTGGAGGAATCCCAGAACCGCTGGAGGATGAGGGTGTTGAAGGTGTCATAGAGCGATTGATCCTTTGATAAGGGGGGGATTCGAATTTGGCTAGCCCGAAAGCAAAAGGCGAAGTTCCAGAAAAAACCAGTTGCATTGCAGGTCATTGGGCGGCATCCATGGGGTTGTTAATCCTTTGACCCTCCATGGCTGACCGCGAAGACAAAAATGTGGAAAACGTGCCCGGCAAGTTCTATGTGGACAGCCAGTGCATCGACTGTGATCTGTGCCGCGAAACGGCACCGAACAACTTCACCCGCGCTGAAGACGAAGGTTATTCCTACGTTTTCAAGCAACCGGACAACGACGACGATCTGGCCCTCTGCCGCGAAGCGATGGAAGGCTGTCCCGTCGAGGCGATCGGCGAAGATGGCGACGCCTAAGCGTCCAAGCGGCATGAAAAAGCCCGCGCGTCCCAGCAGAATCCGCGAGGAAATCCTGCGGGAATGGCGCGGCGGCGATGAAGTGGATGACCTCAACTCCGGCATTCACCTCGCCAATCAGTTTGTGGCGGCCATTCTCCGTGCTGCCGGGGCCGAAGATGGCCTCAACGAAGACCAAGTCCGCGCCTCCTGGAAAGAGCTGGCCGGCGACTTCATCTCCCGCCACAGCGAGCCGATCTCTGTGAAAGGCGGCCACCTCGTCCTGCGCGTCACCCAGCCGGCGATGCGCTTTCATCTCGAACAGATGAAACCGATGCTCATCACCAACATCCGCGCCCAGCTCGGCGACGAGCGCATCAAATCCATCAAATTCACGCTCGGGTGAGACATTCATTCAGACCAACCGCAAAGACGCAAAGGCCACCAAGAAGCGCAAAGCCCATCCCTTTATCTTCTCTTCTTTGCGTCCCTTAGCGGCCTTTGCGCCTCCGCGGTAAACTCTTAAATTTCATGTTTCGCAACCTCATCTTCGATTGGTCCGGCACGCTGGTGGACGATCTCGGCCCCGTGATCGAGGCGACCAACGCGGTCCTGGCTAAATACGACGTGCCCGCGCTCGACCGCGAGTCGTTCCGCCGCAGCTTCCGCCTGCCCTACCACGAGTTCTACGCCGAAGTGCTGCCCGACGTGCCGCTCGTGGAGCTCGAGGCCCACTTCCGGCCCGCTTTCGACGCCGCAGTCACGCCCGTCACCGTCTTGCCTCACGCCCGCGAAAAGCTGGAATGGTGCCGCTCCCTCGGCATCCGCGTGTTTGTCCTGACGTCGATGGACACGGTCGCTTTCGAGCGGCAGATGGACGAATTCGGCTTTCGCCCGCATTTCGAGGCGACCTACTCCGGCGTGCTCGACAAGCGCGAAGTCATCCACCAGATCCTTGCCAACCACGGTCTCGACCCTGTGGAAACCGCGTTTGTCGGCGACATGACCCACGATGTGGAAACGGCGCGCCACGGTGGCAT
>CALPMD020000021.1 GCA_943324575.2 Akkermansia muciniphila | reverse complement strand
GTCGGTTTCACATCCGCCAGCAGTGCTTCTGCCGTCAGCTCGGCAAAGGAACCGGGTAGGCCGACGTATTGGATTTTCCGATCGGTATCGAGGATGTAGACGAGGGGTAGTGTGTTGATACGGTATTCTTTGGCCAGTTGATTGCCTGCGTCGGAAAAGTTGGTCCAGGTGACGGTGTTGTCGGCTTGAAGGTCGCGGAGGGTTTCCACGGGATCGCTATTCACACCGATGACGGTGAAGGGGCGGCCTTTGAATTTCTTAGCGGTAGCGGTGGTGATGTCGATGACCCGCTTGGCTTCTGGGACCTTGCTGTTCCAGAAGAGTAGGTAGATGACTTTGCCCTTGTTCGCCTCGAGCGAGAGCGGACGGTTGGCGGAGTCCACGCCGACTAGGTCCGGGGCGACTCTGCCTTTGGTGAGGAAGCGGATGATGTAGAGTTCGTCTTCAGCGAGTTTGGCGACGGAGGTTCCATCGAGGTCGACCTCGGAGCTTTGGATGATGGCCTTGCGGAGATAGGTCAGGCGTTTCCGCATAATTTCGCCATCATCGCCCAGGCTTTTATACTGAATAGCGGCTCCGAGCGCCGCGACACCCTGAGTCTTGGTGTCCGGGTGATTGGCTTGAATTTTTTCCAAAAGAGCGAGCGATTGCGGATGGGTGCTGGAGGCGAGGGCTGCACAAATGGGGATGAGCTTGGGACTGCTCAGGTGGTAGGATTCTATCGCCTTGCGGATGGTTTCATTTTCCTTGGCAAAGGCGGGGGTGGTCGTGCCGTCGGCCTTGGTGGTGACGAGGCCGGGGGTATTGCGCAGGAACCACGCGGCAGGCTCGAGCGTCCATTCTTGGTCGAGTGACCCACCGATGTCGGCCCATACTTGGACGGCGGTTGCCGTGGCATCGGGTCGGCTTGCGCTGATTTTGGCGCGTTCTTCAGGGGTGGCGGCAAGGCGGAGATTGGCCGACCATTGGTTCGTCGCTTCTTGATAGGCTTTCAGGATCCGTTGGGAATTCGCCGCGGAGGCGCCGGCATTGGCGAATCCCAATAGAGAGAGGAGGGCTAGAAGGCAGCTGAAGTGATTCATGACGCGAGTGATAAGGACGGTGAAAATACAAAAAAAAGGCACGGATCAAACGCGATCGGCGATGTAGCTCGAGGCGGTCTCGCGCGCCCATCGGTCGGCCGCAACTACGGTCTCGAGATCGGTCGATTGCTGAATCTGATGGGCGTCCATGACGGCGGTGACGCATTGCCAGATGCCGGGAAAGGGGAGTTTCTCGGAGCGGAAGGCATCGACAGCGACTTCGTTGGCTGCGTTAAAGACCGCGGGCAAGGTGCCGCCGCAGATACCCGCGCGGCGGGCGAGATCGAGCGCAGGAAAGTCGGCGCTGCGCGGTGCTTCAAATTCGAGTTTCGCCAAGGACTGGAAATCGAGCGGGCGCAGGCCACCCTGGAAGCGCTGCGGCCAAGTGAGCGCATACTGGATGGGGAAGCACATGTCGGTCCGGCTGAGCTGGGCGAGCACCGAGCCGTCGGTGAACTCGACCATCGAGTGGATGATGCTCTGTGGATGAACCACGACGTCGATGCGTTCCATGCCGATGCCGAAAAGCCAGCGGGCTTCGATCATTTCCAGGCCTTTGTTGAATAAGGTTGCAGAGTCGATGGTGATCTTCGGGCCCATTTCCCAGGTGGGGTGCTTGAGGGCTTGGGCGAGAGTGACCTGTGCGATCTGATCCGCGGGTAGCGTGCGGAATGGGCCGCCGGATGCGGTGAGGATGAGTCGGGAAACTTCCGCTTCACCGCCGCGGTGACCATCGAGACATTGGAAAATAGCGTTGTGTTCGCTATCGACGGGCAGGAGTTTGACACCCCGCTGGTGTGCCGCGCGGGTGATGATTTCCCCAGCCATGACGAGGATTTCCTTGGAGGCGATGGCCAAGTCCTTGCCTGCCTCGATGGCCGCCAGTGCGGGCTGGAGACCTGCCGTGCCGACAATGGCGATGAGCACGATGTCGGCCTCTGGCAGCGAGGCAAGTTCGGCGAGGCCCTCAGCACCGAGATGGATTTTGACATCTTCGGGCAGCAGGGCGCGGAGGGCGGCTTCTTGGGAAGCGTCGTAAAGCGCGACGTGGCGGACTCCGGTCTCACGGGCTTGGGCGGCCAGTTTTTCGATGTTGCTGGAGGCGGCGAGAGCGATGATCTCGATCTGTTCTGGCAGTTCGCGGGCCACCTTGAGCGTGGAGCTGCCGATGGATCCCGTGGAGCCTAACAGAACAACGCGGCGTTTGTGATGCAGAGAACTCATGCAGCAGGAAGGAGAACCCATTTCAGATAGAAATAGAGCGCCGGCGCGGTGAAACAAATACTATCGATGAGATCGAGAGAGCCGCCGATGCCGGGTAGCATCTTGCCTGAGTCCTTGGCGTGGATCGCTCGCTTGACGATACTTTCCGCGAGGTCGCCGATGACGGCAAGGACCGAGAGAATTAGGCCGAGAACGACGACGTGGCCCCAGCTATGCAGGCAGGCGAGTTGGGTTGGGAAGAGTGCATAGAGTCCACAGGCAGCGAGTTGGGAAAAGAGCAGTGCACCGACAAAGCCTTCCCATGTTTTTCCGGGGCTGACGTGCGGAATCATTTTGTGGCGACCGATCATGGAGCCAAGTAGGTAGGCCCCCATGTCGGTAAACTTGGTCACGGCAAGCAGCCAAAGCAGCACGAAGGCACCTTCCGTGCTAACAAATCCCGCGATTTGGTTGGCGGCTGGCACCACGAAGGTCACACGGGCGGTGAAGTTGAAAAGAAACGCGATGTAGACAAATCCCAAGAGATTGGCAGCCACGGCCAGAAGGGCCTCAATGCCGCGGATTGGGTAGCGCAACTGCAGGGTGAATGATCCCGCGATGGCGATGAAAATGGCCAAGGCGTCGATGTCCTGTGGGATGGATTTTCCGCCGTTGAGGAAATGCCAGTAAAGACCGCCACAGTAAATCGTCGCCAACAGAATGCCGAAGCGCGGAAAGCACTTTACCTCGGCGGCGCGCAGCATCTGGAAATACTCCCGCGTGGCGATGAGCGCCAGTAGGCCAATCAGTCCCAACACGCCCCAAGAGCGGCCGCTGACAAAAATCGCCGTGACAAGACCCCACAGAAAAAGGGTGCTGGCGCTGCGGCGGGCGAAAACCATCGCTTTCGATTGTGCGGGAATCGTCGTTGAATCAGCCATTACCAACGGAATCCAAGACGGGATGAGCGTTGCTGGCAACTCATTCTGACTATGTTGCGCAACCTTTTTTCGAAACCGTGGTTTGATGATGGGAAGAGACCGCAAACCGGTCTTTTAAACCAAACCGATAATCAATTATGAAAACTACCGAATGGATCACGCTCGGGGCCTTGATTGGGACCTGCTCGTTTGCAGTCGCTCAAGAGAAGCCTAAGCACCCTAATGGCCCACGGCACGAGTTGCCGTCAGAAGTCATTGCCAAGTTTGACAAGGACGGTGACGGCAAACTTTCCGAACAGGAGCGTAAGGCGATGCGCGAAGAGATGAAGGCCAAGATGGAAGAGCGCAAAGCGGAAATGCTCAAGAAATTCGACACCAATGGCGACGGCAAGCTCGACGACACCGAGCGCGCGGCGATGAAAGCCGAGAGAGAAGCCATGCATAAGGCTCTTGTCGAAAAATACGACACTAACAAGGACGGCAAGCTCGACCCTGAGGAAGCCAAGGCCGCCCGTGCAGCGGGAGAAAAACTGGGGCCTCACGGTGGTCCCGATGGCCCGCATGGCAAGGGTGGTAAAGGCGGTAAGGGCAAACCAGGTGGTCCTCCACCTGCGGACGGTCCTCCACCCGCAGGTAGCCCGCCACCCGCACCGCCCGAGGCTGGAACTCCGCCAGCACCGCCTGCTGAGTGAGGAGTTGGATCACGCGAGGCACGAATCATTCAAAGACCGTAGGCGAGCACGACTCGTCTGCGGTTTTTTTGATGGGCGGTCAGAGCTCCTGTTCGATGGCCTTGAGGGTCAGGAATAGTTCCTGCCAGCGACGGAGGCGCGGATCTGCAGCCAGCCTTTCATGGGCAAGGTGGGTTCTAACGACTGATAGACTCGACGCGTAATCTTTAAAAACGATCCGCAGTGCATCTTCGTAATCTGTGCGCAAAGTGCTGGCAAAGCTGCTGCAGGTATCGAGTAAGTGGTGTTGGAAGTCGGTGATGATCGATTTGCGAGTCACGACCGAAGTAAGAATGCCGCCAATGAGAAAAAATCCCGCCAAACCGCAAAAAACATTGGGCAGCCAAGAGACACCGAGAGCTCCGCAAATGGCACCGATATTGATGAGAACGAGCGTCGTGAAAATGAAGGATTTGATGGCACGATTGCGACGGCGCACATCTTTATCGAGCCGGTTGCGCACCTTGAGATTGCCGATGCCGTGTCGCGCGGCACTGCCCAGACTCTGCACGAAATGGTTTTTTGCAGCGGAGAGGTTCTCTTCGAGCGAATCGGCGCTGCCAAGGTCCAAGGCGATGGTGGATTTGACCCGTTCGCCTAATTCACTCCAATGCTTGCGGCAGAATTCGACCACTTCGATCCCGTCCTGATCGGCCACCGCCTCGACGGCACTCTGCAGACGGCTGATGAACACCGCCTCGATCGCTGGCCCCGTGCGGTCTCCGACAAAAATTCGGAAAAATGACGGGATCACACCCAATCGTCGGCGGAGGCGTTTCGAAACCCAGATCGCTTCGGTTTCAAAGACCTCTGCGACTCCGGCCAGATGCCGTGGCAAGCGGACCAGAAAGCGCTCCCGGATGTCGTCGATTTCCCGCAAGATGGTGTCGAGAAATCGATCATACGTATCGAGCCGGTGGGTATGGCCTTCGATGTGATCTTCCACGGCATAAAGCGCCGATGCGGCTTGGCTGCGCCAGATCTCTAGCTGGTCCTTTCGGGGGGTGGATTCGCTGATTTGCTTGGAAATGAAACTTTCCAGCTCGGGAAATCCGCTGGCTCGGAATAAATCCCTGGCTGGCGGTGTCACTCGCTTGGCCTCGCAGGCGAGCTTTCCTGAAACGGCAAAAATCGGCAGCGTGCGGCCCAGTCGCTTCATCGAAAGATCGGTCATGTACCCCAGAATCACGCGCACGTCATCGGCTTCGCGCTGGTCAGCTTGTTGAACGATCAAGACAGCCCGCTCCAATTCCTCGTGGGAAAATTCTGAGACCCAGTTCCATGTCGCAGGACTCCATGGATTGCTGATCGCAAACACAATCAAGATCAGCTCGGCAGTGGGCAGGTATTGGGCTGCGGTTTCTGAATGGCCTTCGATGTTGGAGTCAGTGCCCGGTGTGTCGATGAGGTTGAAATTGCTGAGAAACCCGATCGGTCGCTCACGTACTTCTAATAGCGAAGTTGCTCGCACATCGCGCGGGACCTCGCCGTGGCGATAATGGATGACGCGATTTGTCTCGGGCGTGGGACCTGCGGGGCACAGCTCGTGACCCAAAAGTCCATTGAGTAGCGTCGACTTGCCCGCGTTGACCTCGCCGCAGACCACGAAAACCAAGGGTGATCCCAACCCAGTTTGAAGTTCTCCGAGCGGCAACCGGTCGCTCAAATCGATCGCTGTTTCTTGCGCCAGATCTGCGATACCGCGCATCACGTCGGCAAGCCGTTCTCGTGTTGCAAAAAAACGTTCGCCGAACGGAGGAGTAATCACTGGATCGAAGAGGAAAAATCAGTGAGCGGCCGGAGCCACTGCCGTTTGGTGGACCGGGCTATTGTTTTTCATCGCCAGCAATTGAGACACCGTGACGAATTGGTAGCCGCGGAGGAGTAAATTATCCAGTGTGGCTGGCATGGCATCAACTGTCTGCGCGTGTAGATCGTGAGCTAGGACAATTCCGCCGGCAGATGCCCCGGCCAGAATCCGTGAGCTAACGACTGCCGGTCCCGGGCGCTTCCAATCGAGCGGGTCAACCGACCATAAAATCACGGGGTAGCCATACTCCGCGTGGACCATTTCGCGCTGGCGCTGGTTCAGGCCGCCATAGGGTGGGCGCATGGTACGCGGTTGCACGCCAGCCGCGCGGTTCACCGCGTCTCGGCAACGGCTGAGTTCCGAGCGGATCTGGCTGTCGCTCAGTTTGCTCAGTAGACGGTGCGTTTGCGAGTGGTTGCCGATTTCGTGGCCTTCAGCGACCGTGCGGCGGACTACCTGCGGGTAGAGTTCGACGTTGCGGCCGATGACATAGAAGGTCGCCTTGATATTGCGAGCGCGCAGCATGTTTAACAGCCGAGGCGTGTTTTGTGGGTGCGGGCCATCATCGAAGGTCAACGCGATGTACTTTCCGGAAACGAGAACCCGAGAGAAAGAAATTCCCGATTTGCTGGAAAAATCCGTCCCCATGGTCATGTCGGGATTCGTTGGAACAGTCCCACGGATACGTGGCGTTTGGTAGCCGGTGTTGGAAGGGGTCTTGATCGCGGATGAACCGGGTTTCGCAGACGGCCTCACTGTTCCAAGTAGGGGGTCTGCTACGGCACAACTGCCAAGAGTGGCCGTGAGCAGCAAAAATCCGCGGCGTGTCAGGCCGGAGATGATCGCTTTAGCTTGGAGAGATGGACTGAGCTCCTTTGAATCAATGGTTTTTAGAGTGTTTTCCATAGAAATCGCGCGGCGAATTGATGATTTGAAGCCTGATCGGTTTCATTGTCGATGTCACGCCTCGTTTGTCCTGAAGGTCGTGCCCTGGTTGAGAGCGTGGATGGCGGCCTTGCCAGTGGATGCGAATACATAGGACTGTCGCAAAGTTTGGCCCAGATAGGACTTTGCTGATTCGATGGCCAAGGGTAGCGAGTCGCCCAAAGCGAGAGCTGCGGCAATGGCGGCGGACAACGTGCAACCCGTTCCGTGCGATCCTGCAACGGGAATGCGCGGTGCCACAAAGCGCGTGATCTGGTTTTCCTCGGCCAATACATCCACGCACTCCGGCCCATCGAGGTGTCCGCCTTTGATCAAAATCCCTGCACGGAACTTCTTTGCCAGGCGCAGCGCAGCCGACTCCATTGCTGCTACATCGTAGATCTGTTCACCCAGTAAGACCTCGGCTTCGGGTAGATTCGGGGTAATGACTCGCGCCATTGGCATGAGCAGATCGCCATAGGCAGCTACAGCATCAGCCTCCAGCAAAGTCGCGCCGCTGGTGGCGATCATTACCGGATCGACCACTAGCTGCACCTGCGGATAGCGCTGCAAAATATTCGCCACAGCATGGACATGGGCGGCCGAAAAAAGCATACCCGTCTTCACTACCGTGACCGGAAAGCTCTCTAGCATCAGTGAAATCTGATCTAACAAGATCTCGACAGGCACTGGGTGGATGGCGCGCACTTGGTTTGCCGTTTCTGAAACGACACACGTCACGGCTGTCAGTCCGTGGACCTGATAGTGCTGGAAGGTTTTTAAATCCGCTTGGATGCCGGCTCCTGCCGAGCAATCCGATCCAGCAATCGTGAGGGTCACAGGCATCGCGCGGCACATGCTTTATTCATAACGACCGTATCCGTGACCGCAATCCTCACTTTTGGCATTTGTGGGAAATTCTGACACGTCCAGTGTCAAATTTCTGGGATTGCCATCGCCCTGACAAAAAGCATACCGTCCCCAACGAGAAATATCGAATGTGGAAATTCATACATGATCACTGGCGGGACGGCATCGAGATTCTTCTTCTGGCCACCTGTATCTACCAAATTTACCGAGCTTTCCGCGCCACCCGCGGCGCACAGATCCTCGTGGGTCTTGCTACGATCTTTGTCTTCTTGACCCTCGTCTCTGCGGTTTTTCGATTTGAAGTCATCCAGTGGATCATCACCCGTGCCGCGGCGATCCTCGCCTTTGCACTGATCGTCATTTTCCAGCCCGAGCTGCGAAATGCCTTGGCCCGTATCGGCAGCAACCGCCTGTTCTCATTTTCTAACACACGCCGGCTGGTCTTCCTCGAACGCTTCGCCGATGCCGTGATCAACCTCTCTAAAAAGCGCATCGGCGCGCTCTTTGCGATTGAGCGAGCCGTCAGCCTCAAGGAGCATCTGGATAGTGGCGTGGTCCTGGATGCCCAGTTTTCTCCTGAGCTCGCGATGGCTGTGTTCTACCCCAAGGCTCCACTGCATGATGGTGGCATGATCATCGCCGAAGACCGGGTCGCGGGCACCGCCTGCGTCTTTCCCGTCACTGAGAAACAGATGCAAGATCGCTCGATTGGCCTGCGTCATCGGGCTGCGATAGGTCTCACCGAGCGCAGCGACGCCATCGCTGTGGTTGTCAGTGAGGAAACCGGCTCCATCTCGATCTGTGAAAACGGCGTCCTTCAGCGCAATCTGAGTGAAAAACAATTCCGCGATCTGCTTGCCGCTATCTTCCTATCTGCCAAACCATCGCATGAAACTGAACTTGCCCAACAATTGGATCGCAAAAATTCTCTCCCTGATTCTGGCGACAGTCATTTGGCTGCTGATTAAAGATCACCTTGCCACGGGCGAGGGGCCGTTCGCCAAGCCTCCCCGCGCCATCGTCGTGCCCGAAGTCAAGAAGTAGACGACGGCTTTGCGATCCGCCATCAATCCACCACCAAATCGGTTTTCCAGATCTCGGGTTTAAAGCCGACCAGCACATGGCCATCGCCAAGCAGGAAAGGGCGTTTCACGAGGTTGCCGTTTTGAGAAAGCAAGGCAATGGCGTCCGCTTCACTCAGTGTCGGGAGTAGGTCCTTGAGACCGAGGGCGCGGTAATCCATGCCGGAGCTGTTGAAAAGCTTGCGCAACTCACCGCCGAGCGCGTCCAGCGCGATTTTTAATTCATCGGCCGTCGGTGGCGTTTCGCGAATCGCCTTGGTTTGGTAGCTGATTTTATGAGCGTCCAGCCACTTCAGAGCATCGCGGCAGGTACTGCATTTTTGGTAAATGTAAACGGTGAGCATGAACTGAGTGTGGCAAACGGACGGAATCGGTGCAAGGCTGGCGCCCTGCTGATGAAATATGAATTGTTAGAACAAATCCGCCTCGAGCTTCAGACACAACTCGATCGCTTGTCCAAAGCAGCTCTAGAAGCTCACGCTGCCGCGACTGATCCCGGCAGCAAGGCTGAGGGGAAATACGATACCCGCAGCTTGGAGGCATCCTATCTCGCGGTGGGTCAAGCGCGGCAGGTGGACGATATCGCCGAAGCATTGCGGATTTTTGAATCCTGGGTGTTGCCAGATTTTGACGATGTCACGCCGATCGACGCAGGCGCATTGGTTGAAGTCGAGATGGGAGGAAGCACCGAGTTTTACCTGTTAGCACCAGCATCTGGCGGATTGGTGATTGCTCACGCGGGTCGGGAGGTCACATTGCTGACGCCTGCGAGTGTGCTTTACCGCAGGCTGCAAGGAATGAAGTCAGGAGATGCCTTGGATTCGCCGAGCATGCGGGTGCGGCAGGTCGTTTGATGATTTTTACCTCTCGAAAAATTTCTTAAGCTTGTCAGATTCGGGCGTGGATTTGTTTTCGAAACCCAAGACAGCAGAGGAGAAGGCGCTCTCGGTGACCCAGTTGCTGCGGCGAATGAAGAATTTGTTGGAGGTTCAGGTCGGCGAGATTTGGGTGGAGGGGGAGGTTTCAAATTTAAAGAAACAAGGAAGCGGTCACTGGTATTTCTCCTTGAAGGATGCCGGGGCACAGATCTCGTGTGCGATGTTTGGGGCCAGGAAGCGCGAGGGCGCGGAGGCGCTGGAGGATGGCGCGAAGGTACGGGTGTTCGCCGAGGCGAGTGTTTACGAGGCGCGCGGACAGTTGCAGATCATCGTACAGAAGGCCGAGCGCGCGGGCGCGGGCGACTTGCAGGCGAAGTTCGAGGCGCTGAAACGCAAATT
>CALPMD020000020.1 GCA_943324575.2 Akkermansia muciniphila | reverse complement strand
GGGGGGGGGGAATTCTTCATGCTTATTTTAAAAACCGACAGGTTCAAATCAGTCGGGAGATCGATGCGACCGTGCGTCGCGTCGAACAATGCCGCTTGGATATTCGCACCACCGAGATGCGGATGGATCAGCTTCTCATTCGTTTTGAGATCCGCAAACAAATGGAACAAAATGGCTCATCTTTACGCCCCATCGTCATGGGCGTGATCGAAGAAGTTGATGACAAGGCATCCAGTCGCCACAGTGTGGCGTCTGCTATCCCGTAGCCTGTGAATTCCGCCTTTCAAAAACGTTGCCTCATTATTTGCTCGCTCCTAGTGCTCGGGCTCAGCGTTCTGTCTTGGAAACTGGTTCAAATTCAGGTCATCGATCGCAAGCACTATGCTGAAAATTCGCGGAAGGCCTACCACCGCGTTGAGAAATTACCCGCCGTCCGCGGCATGATCGTAGATCGCCGGGAGGAACCACTCGCAAAGAGTATTCCCGTGTCCTCAATTTTCGTGGATAAGAATCACTTGTCTGATCCGAAGCTCGCAAGCTTCGGTCTTGCCTATCAGGAGGCCAGTGAGGAGCCCGGCTGGAAAGAACTGGATTCGTCAAAAAAACGCCGTCGTATCAATCAGTTGCGCGGAGACTTGTTGGCTCGGGAGTCGGGGGAATCGATCGTCAAAAGGCATCTGGATTATGCGGTGAATATTTTGGCGCGTCCGCTGGGAATGCCCCGCAAAGAGTTACTCGAAAAAATCGAGGGAGGCAAAGGCAAGTGGTTTGCCATCGCCAAGGAACTCACGGAAGATGTCGCGGATCCGCTTCGTGAGGACATTGATAAGCACTGGATTGCGGGTTTCGAATTTGAGAGATCGATTAAGCGCTGGTACACATCACCAAATCTCGCGACTCACTTGATTGGCTTTACCGGCGAGTCCAAGAAGACCGACGAAGAAGGTAAGTCCCATACGCGGATTCTTGGGCGATTCGGGATAGAGTCTTCCATGGAAGAGTATCTGGCCGGCCGGGATGGTCGGCGTGAGCATTTTCGCGATGCCCGAGGGCTAGTGGTGCCGGGTAATGTTGACAGTTTGAAGCCACCGCTCGCCGGATTGAATGTTAAGCTGACGATTGATATAGGCATCCAAGCCATCGTCGAGGAAGAGTTGGACGCAAATCTCGCGGAATTCGAGTCCGTGAGCGGTGCTGTTGTGATGATGGATCCGAAAACGGGCGAGGTTATCGCAATGGCAAGCCGCCCACACTTTGATCTAAATCACAAGCAGGACATCGCCACAAATGGCTACAACTATGCCATCCAGACGATTTATGAGCCGGGTTCAACGATTAAGATTGTAGCCACTTCGGGGGCATTAAATGCGGGGTTGGTGAAACCCAAGACCATGATCGATTGTCACAACGGCTACTATAATTCAGGCAAGGTTATCGTGAAGGATGATCATCCAGCCGGAATGCTGAGTTTCGAGGAAGTCTTGCAACGTTCTAATAATATCGGGACCTATGGGATCGGCCGAAAACTTGGGGCAAAACGTTTTTACGAATACCTAAGCAATTATGGATTTGGCCGAAAAACAGGAATTCAATTGGGCGGAGAAAGTTCGGGTATTGCGCGCAATACAGGCAATGAAGTTGACTTCTCACGTGCTTGCTTTGGTTATGCATCGAATGTGACGCCCTTGCAGTTGGCGTGCGCTTATTCAGCGATTGCCAGCGATGGGAAACTTCGAAAGCCGCATATTATCAAATCGCTCATCGCCAACGATGGCACGGTCGTCGAAGATTATCTGCCTGAAGTTGTCAGTGACGTGATCAAGCCGACCACAGCCGTACAAATGCGCGCGGCACTTGAAAAAGTCATCATGACAGGCGGTACGGCGACGCAGGCTGCAGTCCCGGGCTTCCGCGTCGCGGGAAAAACCGGCACGGTCCAGAAGCACAATCCGAAGGGTGGCTATCTGCCAAATAGCTACATTGTCTCATTTGCTGGAATGATGCCTGCCCAAGATCCTGCATTCGTCTGTATTGTGGTGATCGATGATCCACGAACCCAAAAAATCACGCGTTTTGGTGGGACAATTGCAGCACCCGCATTTAGAAAAATCGCATCACGTGTTGCCACGTACATGAATTTAAAACCGACCGAACCGATTTCCTCTCCGCTTGCCACCACTGCCCAATGATTCTTCGTGATCTTATTTCCAGCCTTCCAAGAGTTACGGTCATTGGATCGTTAGATACTGATATCCAAGCCATTAGTGCTTCATCGCGGGAGGTGGGCCCTGGGATGATTTTTGCCGCCATCCGTGGCACCTCCGTCGATGGCCATCGTTTTATCAATGATGCCCTTGCCGCTGGAGCTTCTGCGATTTTGGCAGAGTTTGCTCCACCGGCCGATTACGCCGCGCCTGCGGCATGGCTGCATGTGGCGGACAGTCGTGCAGCGCTCTCTGCCCTCGTCTCTACCCTAGCGGGTGATCCTTGGAAAGATCTCGCCGTTGCAGGCGTCACCGGTACGAACGGTAAGACAACGACCACTTTTTTGCTTCATCGCGTGATGAAGTCCGCATGGCATCGCGCTGGAATGATCGGCACGATTCTGGTGGATGACGGTGAAACGATTCAAACGGCGAGTCACACGACACCCGGTCCGATCGAACTTGGGGCATTGCTTTCCCGTATGAGGGACAACGGCTGCCGCGGAGTGGCGATGGAAGTTTCTTCGCACGGCATTGATCAGAAGCGGGTCTCGGCGATTGGGTTCGACGCCTGTGTCTTTACCAATCTGACCCAGGACCACCTCGATTATCACGGCACGCTTGATGCCTATTTTAAGACCAAGGCGGGTTGGTTTCACGACTTAGCAGCCAACCCTCTGGGTAAAAAGCCGGTAGCGGTAATCAACACCGACGATGCCTATGGGGCGGATCTGGCGGCTTCGCTGGAAGGAAAGATGCCGTTAATTCGATTTGGATTCGGTGTGCATTGCGATTTTCGCGCGAATAACTTCCGCCAAACTGCCCGTGGCATGGAGTTTGAACTCGCAGCAAAAGGAAAAACCTTTTTGGTCAGGGCTCCTTTAATTGGACGATTCAACGCCTACAATCTTCTCGGTGCCATCGCGGCAGCCAGTGCTTGCGGTATTCGTGTGCGAGACGCTGTCGCCTCGCTGGTCGATGTTCCGCAAGTCCCAGGCCGCATGGAAAATGTTGGAAACGCGGGTGGAGCTACGGTTTTCGTCGACTATGCACACACGCCGGATGCTTTGGAAAACGCTTGCCGTACGCTTCGTGAGTTGAGTCCGCGCCGACTGATCACGGTCTTTGGTTGTGGGGGAGATCGAGACAAGGGCAAGCGCTCTTTGATGGCAGTCGCCGCTGCCCGACACAGTGACGCCTGTGTGGTCACTTCCGACAATCCTCGCTCGGAGGACCCACTTGCGATCATTCGCGAGATCGAAAGTGGGTTGGCGGGTAAGGCGTTCCGCAGCATTCCCGACCGTGCCGAAGCCATCGACTTCGCGGTGAGAAATTCGCTTTCAGGAGACATCATTCTCATTGCTGGAAAAGGTCACGAGACGACTCAACAATTCGCAGAGTACAGCATTGATTTTGACGATCATAAACATGCAAGCAAGGCCTTGCGTGAACGTGCCCAAGCTATTTCAGACATGCGATGAACCCGATTTCTGCCCAGCAAATTGCGGATATCCTCGGCACATCGATTGCCGCAGGTCGGGGAGACGTGATGGTCACTGGGGGTGTTTCAACCGACACTCGAAAGCTTCCGCCTGCTTCGGTTTTTTTTGCGCTTCGCGGTGACAAATTTAATGGTGATGCCTTTGCCGCGCAGGCACTGGCAGCGGGTGCCTGCGTTGCGATTGTTCGTGAGTGGTCAGGAGTGGTGCCTGAAAATGCGGCAGTGATCGTGGTGCCCGACACGCTGCTGGCTCTACAGCGACTGGCGCTCTGGTGGCGGAAACAATTGGACATCCCTGTGGTGGCGATCACGGGTTCGAACGGCAAAACGAGCACCAAGGATTTTACGGCGGCAGTTCTCTCCCAGCGCTTTAACGTTTCCGCTACCCGTGGAAATTTAAATAATCACATCGGCGTGCCTCTAACGATTCTTGAGACAACGCCGCAGCATACGGCCGCTGTTTGGGAAATGGGAATGAACCATGCAGGCGAGATTGCTCCCTTGTGCGAAATCGCTCAGCCAAACTACGGCATTATCACCAACATCGGCACCGCACATATCGAGTTTTTGGAGACCCGTGAGGCGATTGCTGAGGAAAAAGGTATGCTCGCTCGCTCACTTCCAGCGGATGGCATTTTGTTTTTTCCTGCGACGTGCGAGTTTGGCGATTATTTGCGCCAGCAGTCGCGGGCCACGAAGGTGGCAGTCGGCAATAGTCACGGCATGGTCCGTGCCGAAAATCTGCGCTTTGACGCGGATGGGACCCGATTCACGCTTGTCATCGATGGTGCTGATTCGGCGGAGGTTTCGCTTTCCGTGCCGGGTCGCCAGATGGTGACCAATGCCTTGCTGGCTGCAGCAGTAGGATGGAAGCTCGGCATCTCCCCAGTTGAAATCGCAGCGGGATTATCCAGCGCCACACTGACGGGTGGAAGATTGGGCCGATATGATTACGGTGGGATAACAGTCATCGATGATACCTACAATGCGAACCCCGAATCCATGGTTGCAGCCATTGAAACATTGGCGGACACCCCCGTCGGTGACAACTCGCGAAGGATTATCGTTCTCGGTCGCATGGGTGAACTTGGGACGCACGCTCCCGCAGAGCATTTGCGCATAGGCGCCCTTGCGGCGAAGCATCAACTCACCGTGGTCGCGGTGGGTGAAGGTTCCGAAGGCATCGCGCAGGGCGCTAAAACCGATTCCTATTTTCCGGATCTCGAACAGGCAGCCGCGTGGCTGAGGCGCGAGGTAAAACCCGGCGATACTGTCCTATTCAAAGGCAGTCGCGCCGCCACTGTTGAACGCGTGATGAACGCAGTATTTCCCCGCAACTGATGCTCCCTGCAATTTACGATTTCTGGTATCAAACATTCGAAGCTGAACGTGCCTCGGGTCATCAGGGGTGGGCTCATGCCTGCTCGTTTTTGAATTTGTTTCAATACATCACCTTTCGCGCGGCGTGTGCCGGTTTGTTGGCATTTATTTTGTCGGTGATTTTTGGGCCACGGGTCATTCGTCGTCTGATTTCGCTCAAGGTGGGCCAACCGATTCGCACGGCGGATGAGGTGCATAAACTCGCCGAGCTTCACGGCGGCAAGGTGGGAACCCCTACAATGGGCGGGGTGCTGATCATCGGCTCGGTGATGGTTTCAACGTTCGTCTTTGCCCGCCCTCTGAATCCGTTCATCGCTGTGTGTGCCTGCACGATGGCGGCCTGTGGCTTGCTGGGATTTTGTGATGACTATAAAAAGGTAAAGGAAAAAAAGTCGGATGGAATTAGCAGTCGTCAGAAGCTTGGCTGGCAGCTTCTCATTGCTTTGTTGGCGGCTTGCTTCATTTATTTTAAAAAGGAGATCTCCGGTTTTGGTGCAACCCCTCAGCAAATCGCCGATGGGCTTGCGGGGTACCGCCTTGGCTCAAATTCGATTGGAATTGGGGCGGTTACCTTCCCGCTTTTCAAGATCGCGATAATCGATCTTCACTGGATGGTGATCCCATTTTTTGCGATTGTGATTGTCGGTTGCTCCAATGCAGTGAACCTGACGGATGGGCTCGATGGGCTGGCGACAGGCACCACCATTAGTGTTGCCTTGTCTTATGCATTTTTGGCGTATCTAGCGGGTCATTTCTTTTTAGCGACTGAGTATTTACTGATTCCTCACAACCGCTATCTCGGTGAATTGGCGGTATTTCTGATGGCGTTGGTGGGGGCTTGTTTCGGCTTTCTTTGGTTCAACTGCCACCCTGCCAAAGTATTCATGGGAGATACGGGCTCCTTGGCAATCGGTGGCGCTCTTGGTACGGCTGCGATTTGCACCAAGCAAGAACTCCTGCTGGTCATTATTGGTGGAGTCTTTGTGATGGAGGCGATGTCAGTAATTCTTCAGGTTGGAAGCTTCAAGCTGCGCAAAAAGCGGATCTTCAAGATGTCGCCGATCCACCATCATTTCGAGCTGCTCGGCTGGCATGAAAACCAAGTGATCATTCGTTTTTGGATTATTTCAATCATGCTGGCCCTCTTCGGCCTCGCCCTTCTCAAGATTGCCTAACTGAGCCATGAGTCTAACTAGAAAACATGTCGCCATTCTGGGTGTGGGGCGCAGCGGGCGGGCCGCTGCCGCGCTCGCCTTGCGCGATGGTGCTAGGGTTTCCGCATGGGATCTTGCAGGGCCGGAAGCATTTGTAGGTCTGCCTGAAGGGGTCGAGATTCACCCCCATGCATCTGAGGCGGATGGCGGCGAGTTGGTGTCAGATCTTTTGGTTGTTAGTCCGGGCATCGACACTTACGGCTCCTATGTCGCGGCCTTTTCCCGTCATGCAGGTGAGGTGGTGGGTGAAGTGGAGTTAGCCGCCCGCTATTATCGAGGACGCATTATTGGAATCACGGGTACCAATGGGAAAACCACCACGACCGAGATTGTGGAGCGAATTCTCGCCCATGCGGGCTTAGGAGGCAATGCGTGCGGGAATTATGGAGTGCCTTTCGCGGAAGTCGTACTCCAAGAAAATCAGCCTGCAGTTGTGTCCTTAGAGCTCAGCTCGTTTCAATTGGAAACGATTCGAACCCTACATCCAGTCGTTTCGATTTGGCTCAATTTCGCGCCCGATCACCTGGATCGCTATCCGAGCGTGGATGCCTATCGCTGTGCCAAGCTGAGAATTTTCTTAAATCAGGTGGCTGCAGACACGGCTGTGGTGCGCAGTGGAGAATGCCTGCCTGAAATGGCTCCGAAGGTGGTTCAATTTTCAACCACGGATCGAGCCGCAGATTGGTATTCTGACGGGCAGATGATCAAGCACGTGGGCGAAACTTGGCTGGACATAGTGAGCGATACCCATTTGCGCGGTCTTCATAATGCGGAAAACCTCATGGCGGCTCTCGCGGCGTGCAAGGCGATTGGCATTTCCTCACAAGTGATGCGAGAGGCCCTCTGCAGCTACACGCCGCCGCCACACCGCTGTGAGTTGATCCGGACACTTGACGGCGTTGAATACCTCAACGATTCAAAGGCTACCAATCTTCACGCATTGGAAAGCGCACTGCGATCCCAGACCCGTCCCGTGGTCCTCATTGCCGGTGGCAAAGATAAAGGCTTGGATTACCATGCTTTATTACCGTTGCTGGCTGAAAAGGCACTTGCGGTTGTTACCATTGGTGAGATTTCACGGCCTTTGGCAGATTTTTTCTCTTCTGTTGTGCCCTGCGAATCGGTATTTACCTTGGCCGACGCTGTTGCTGTGGCTCGCAGTCTCGCGCCAAATGGATCAACCGTGCTGCTCTCTCCGGGCACGTCTTCATTCGATCAGTTCACTGGCTACGAACAGCGCGGCAATGTATTTCGCGATCTCATTCACCAACTTTCCTAAAACGCTATGAAACCCAGTACCCTGCCTATCAAACGTCGTCCCGTAACTAAAGGGATTTTTAAGCGTCTGAGTGCCGTCACCGGTAGTCGTAAGCAACGTGTTGCAGCCACTGCGGAGATGGACGTTGAAGACAACAGCTCTAAAATTTCCCGTGCACTGACGATCGTGTTTTTAATACACATCGTGGCGATCGGTTTGATTTTTGTGCATCAAAAGTTTTTGGATAGTCGTGCGCCCGATGAGTCTCAAAAGTCAAAGGTTGAGAAAAAAGCAGATGCCATGGCCAAGGGTGCGACCTCCACGAGTTCCGGCCTTCCTCGGTTGGCTGCGGGTGAAAAATCTGTTCCAGTGCGGGCGGGCGATAACTACACTCGAATCGCTGCAGTAGAAGGTGTGGATGAAAAAGATCTCCGGGCGATCAACCACGATGCCGAAATCAGGCCCGGCGTGATTCTGAAAATTCCGCCGAAGCGCATCGTCGCTATCGACCCTCCTGAAGTTGCAGCTATCCGTCAGCAAACTCCGTCAGATAAAGATCGTGGTCTTGTCGAGGCGATCCCAGTCGATGTCAGTGGCGCCCCCCGTGCCCAGTTGGTGAGTCCTAAACGTGGCGTGACTCGCGCCACCGCGGCGGAGACCACACCCGTCGCGGCAGTGGCAGGTGCGAAAAGCTATACCACGCAATCCGGTGATAGTATCTGGCGGATCTCTAACCGTTTCAAGGTGAGTCAAGAAATGCTCATGAAAGCCAATGGCATCAGCGACGCTCGTAAGATCAAGGCTGGCATGAGCCTCGTCATACCCCGTTGATTTCATATCCCAATGACTCGCCACTGTTCAATTGTCCTGTGTGCTGCCGTTGCGGCATTGGTTGCACTTGGCCTGATCATGCTGACGAGTACGGGTGCGTGGGTGAAGGGCTTTGGACCTTATTATTTCATATTACGTCAGGCAAGCATGGCGGGCGTCGGCTTGGTGTTCGCGGTTGTGGCGGCGAATACTCCCCTAGACTGGCTTCGAAAGTACGCACCGCACCTCTTCCTTGTGTCCTTCATCTTGCTGGTGCTTTGTTTTGTGCCGGGCATTTCAGTGGCTCAGTTAGGCTCTAACCGTTGGATCAAGGCTCCGCTGATTGGTCAGTTTCAACCATCGGAAGCCGTAAAAATTTTCATCGTCATCATCCTTTCGACCTGGTTCGCCAGATGGCAGACGGAAGTGCGTACCTTCTGGCGCGGCTTCGTCATTCCGGGCCTAATCGCGGGGACCTTGATTGGTCTGATCGCGATCGAGACTGATGTTGGCTCGGCTCTAACTCTATCCATCGTAGTGGGTACGATGATGTTTTGTGCTGGCAGTCGTCTACTTTACGCCGTTCCAACGGCTGCGGTGGTGATATCTGGAGCTTACTTTTATGTGATGCACGACGTGGTTCGGCGGACGCGGATCGATGCGTGGCTGGATTTGGAAAATCATCAACTCGATAAGGGAATGCAGCAATGGCGAGGACTGCTTGCACTCGGGAATGGAGGTCCATGGGGCGTTGGCCTTGGTAACGGAGTCGAGAAATTCGGGACTCTCACCTTTGCCCACATCGATTTCATTTTTCCAGTTGTGGGGGAGGAGCTGGGCTTGCCATTTACCTTAGGCGTGGTGCTGTGTTACGTTTTGATAGCCGTTGCGGGTTGTGGAATCGCACTACAAGCGACCAGTATGTTCAACCGCTGCATGGCGCTGGGCTTGACTTGCGTGATTGTCGTTCCTGCGATGCAGAATATCGGGGTCACTACGGCGCTTCTGCCAAACGATGGTCTGCCGTTACCGTTTGTCAGTTACGGTGGAACCAGTATGGTGTTTTGTTTGGCGGCTGTGGGCATGCTGGTTGGCATCCACCGCCGTTCACACGCCTACGCGGCCCAAGAGTTTCCCTTGTCCCGTCAAACCCGTTTAGCCGTAAAACTTTGATCGGTTGGCCACCGTCTGCCATTTTAAGCCAAAAGGCGTGAGCTTACATTTGGAATAAGACCCGAAAAATATCGCGCAGTAGCGATAAAATCAATCATTCTTCGTCTGCTGCTGATTGACAAGCGAGGCGATTCTCGGTCAATCTGATCTTAGCGTCGCTGAAAAGTTGACTCAGATTCCTCATTCAGAAAATCCACCTTTAAGGACTCGTAGCCCAGTGTTTTCCAACGAAGATTATCTTGCAGAATTGCTCACCGAGGCCGGCATGGTGAGTGCTGATGAACTTGCACGGGCTCGGAAATCTCTGGTTGGGGGTGAAACGATCATCGAGCACCTCTTGGCTCATAGTTCCATTACCCAAGAAGATGTCGCCAAGACTCTCGCCGTAAATGCAGGCATGCCATTCATTCGTCTTGCGGATGTGGTGATCGATCCGGGTATCACCGCTGCCATTCCCGATGATGTTGCCAGACGCTATCGGGTCATTCCGCTTCAGG
>CALPMD020000019.1 GCA_943324575.2 Akkermansia muciniphila | reverse complement strand
GTGATCCGCGCTTGGCCGATCGGTAGGCGGTCGTCGCTGATCGACTTCGCCTTCAGCCAGCGATAGAGAAACTTGTGCTCGCAATAGATGACCGGATCGTCCAGCGCCACGCCATCTAACAACATGTGATACGCGTCCGAAACCGTCGCGGGTGTCAGCACCACCAAGCCCGGATATTGGGCATAAATTCCTTCCATGCTCTGGCTGTGGAACGGTCCCGAGCCGGGGGTTCCGCCCGAGGGCAGGCGCACGGTGATCGGGATCGGCACGCCCGTGCGATAGAAATGGGTCGCTGCCTGGTTGACGATCTGGTTGAACGCCACCGACGAAAAGTCTGCAAACTGCATTTCCACGATTGGCCGCATCCCTTCGATCGCTGCGCCGACCGCCATGCCGATCATCGCGTCTTCGGAAATGGGCGCATCAAACACCCGGTTGGGGAATTGCTCAGCCAGACCCTTCGTCGCCTTAAATGCGCCGCCAAAGGTAGCGATGTCTTGGCCGTAGAGAAATACGCGGTCGTCCTCGCGCAGAAGTTTTTCCTGCGCTTCACGGATGGCGTCGATGTAGGTCACACTCACTGGGCTGTTGACTGGGAAATGGGGAAACGGGTGGACAGCGCGGTCCAGTCCTCGAGATAGGGATCGGGAGTCGCCTCCTGTTGGGCTTGGGCCACCGCCCGCTGGACCTCCTCGGCAAATTCATCCTGCCACGCGGAAATTTCTGCCGCCGTCGCGATGTGGTTTTCTACGAGTTGGTTGCTGGCCACTTCGATGCAATCCTGGCCATAGTGACCCGCACGGATCGCAGTGGGTACGTAGGATCCATCGTCGTGTTCGCCGTGACCGGACAGTCGCAATAACTGCGCGACCACCATCTGTGGTCCGCCGCCGTTGCGCGCCCGTCGCACCGCCTCGCCGATTACCGATGCGCAGGCCAGCAAGTCCGTGCCATCCACCGAAAATCCACCGATGCCATAACCGCGCGCCCGCTCCACGAGGTCGCCGCAGGCAAACTGGCGGTCATTCGGTGTCGAGTACGCAAATTGATTGTTCGCCACCACCACCACCAGCGGCAGTTTTTCAACGGCCGCCATGTTCAAGCCTTCGTGGAAAGCTCCGGTCGAAGTCGCGCCGTCGCCGATGCAGGTCGCTCCCACTCGGCCTGTTAGCGTTCCTTGCAACCGTTTGGCGAAAAGCATACCCGCCACCACTGGCACTTGTGCGCCGAGGTGGGAAATCATCGCCGGCATCCCCATGCTCGGGCGCCCGCGGTGGATGTTGCCGTCGCGTCCACGCATCGGCCCCTCGACCGAGCCGAGGTAAGTCCGCGTGCAGTCGATCATCGGCTCGCCGAATGCCGTGCGCCCCGCCTGATCACGGATCAGCGGCGCGAAAAAATCCGTACCTTGGATCAGGGCCGTGCCGAGGGTGGCGCTCACCGCTTCCTGGCCGCGTCCCAGGT
Organism: Akkermansia muciniphila; assembly: GCA_943324575.2. Taxonomy (GTDB): domain Bacteria; phylum Verrucomicrobiota; class Verrucomicrobiia; order Verrucomicrobiales; family Akkermansiaceae; genus Luteolibacter; species Luteolibacter muciniphilus_E. Next base: position 8,922 of record CALPMD020000019.1, on the reverse strand, counting down.
AGACGCCGCCGACGATTTTCCCCGCCTTGTAGAGACTTGAGAGCTTATTTTCGAGAATCCGGGCGCGGAGCATCGACTGAAACGTCGACCGCAAAAAATCGCGATTCGTCACCACTCCATCGGTGAAAGGTTGCATATCCAAGTGCGGCACGGCGCGAGTTTATGACACGCCTTCTAGAACCTGCAACCGCTTTCCCGCAAACTCACGCCAGACGGCGGTTCCATGCGACTAATTCGCTGTAAATCAAACCCTCGCCGCCGAAAAGATCCAGCGCGCTGCCCACGGTCACGTCCACTTGGTCACGCCCGACCTGCTCCACCAGCAATAGGTCCGCCATCGTCGCCGCGCCACCGGCGTATGTTACCGGGCATTTCCCCCAGTTGCCTAACAACTCGACCAACTCGGCATCAATCCCGCCACACAGCCCCTCCACGTCCGCCGCGTGGATCAGAAACTCGTCGCAAAACGGCAGCAGGCGGTCCAGCGTAGCGTGATCCACCGTTAGATCCGTCAGCGTTTGCCAACGGTTCATCGCCACTGTCCAGCCGCCCGCCGTCTTGCGGCAGGAGAGGTCGATGACTAATCGCTCCTTGCCGATCGCCCGCACCAGCGCTTCCAGCGTCTCCTCCATAAACTTGCCCTCAGCATCAAACAGCGCCGAGGTCACGATCACATGGCTCGCGCCCGCTTCCAGCCACTCCGCTGCATTGGCCACGCAGATCCCTCCGCCGATCTGAAATCCTCCTGGCCATGCGGCCAGCGCCTCCCGCGCCGCGGCATCGTTGCCCGGCCCCAGTTTGATCACGTGCCCGCCCGTCAAAGCGTCCTCACGGAAATGCGATGCAAACCAGCCAGCAGGCCGGTCTGACACAAAATTCTCTGTTGGACCCACTCCCGTATCGCGCAAGCTTCCGCCCACAATTTGTTTCACTTGGCCTTGGTGGAGATCAATGCATGGGCGGAATTTTGTCATGGTCAAGCAACGTGGCTGCGTCTGATTCTCGTTATCCTGCTAAGTATCCATCGATGGTTCTGCCGCTTCAGGCGATCCGATCGGCAATGAACGCCGCCAATGACGTCGGTGTCGCGAGGTTCTTGCCGGTTAAATCCGCAGGTTCCAGCTCGATCTCAAACTGATCATGAATGGCAACGACCAATTTTAGCACCACGGCCGAGTCGAGGCCCGCTTCGATCAGGTCTCCGTCCTCGGGAAAATCCCAATCGAGATCGATCACGCCTTCATCATTTAACCAGTCGATTAATTCGGTAGGGCTCAGTGATTTCTTCTTCGCAACTCGCATGTGCGAAAACGGTGCGATGGCTTTTTCTCCGCTTCAAGCGGAAAAGGTTGATAAAATTCGTTTTGCGAATTCCGCCATCGCAACGGCGCCTTGATCAGGCCAGACGGCGCGAAAAAACCAGAGAATCGCGGCCGCTTGCTTCAAACTGAAGCCGCCGTGCCTGCGGCAGATCATCCACCGTCGCGGAATCGTAGCCCAGCTTGCCCGTGAAAAAATTGGCGGCTCGGTTGCTCAGTGCAAACACTCTGAAAATCCCATGGGCAGCGGCAATCGCCTCCGCATAGCGGACCAGCTCAATGCCGTAGCCGCGTCCCTCATGGGCTTGCTTGATATAGAGGCAAGCCACCTCCGCGCAGCCTTCCGCGCGGTACTCGTGCAGCGCCACGCAGCCGATGACATTGTCGTCGATCGCCATCACGTGAAAATCCGGGAGGCGCGACTGAATGTCCTCGTAGTTGCGCTCGACCAGTTTGGTGCGGCGCACTGAGCGGCCGATCATCCCGAGCAGCTCTGGAATGTCCTCTTCACGCAGTTCGCGGATCACTCGGTAGCTGTCAGCGTGGATCATGGTGCCCACACCTTCGTTCGAGAAAAGCTCATCCACTAGTACCCCTTGACGGCGCCCATTGAGGACGTGCACACGTGGCACACCGCGGTGGCAAGCCTCTGCCGCAGCTCGCAGCAGCGCCGCGCCATTGGCATCGGTGTGGCTGGTTAGCGCTTCTGCCTCCGCGGCGCGGATGGCGTGGGCCGGTACGCCATCGATGAGGATCGCCTCCTCCAGCAGTGTGATCATTTTAGCCACGCCAATGCCGCGCGCGAAGTCGACGGCCGCCCGATCGAGTGGGCCGGTGGCAGAGGCATCGATGACCGCAGACTGGCCACGGGCAAGAATTTCCAACGTTTCACGGATCGCCTGCGGATCAGTGATCGGGCGCGAGACCCGGGCTGCTAGAATTTCGCACTCGAGCGTCCAATCGTAGAGATCTTTCAAGTCGCCGCCTAACACTCCCAGAACCAGCTTCACGCCGAGGTCTTCGAGAACTGCCAGATCCAGCAGCGTTTCTGCGACGGCGGGTTCGGGCAACAGCCCTGCCTCGATCAGTACGAAAAATACCTTCCCGCGGAATTGGGGAATGTATTGGAGGACCTCCCGCACGTCACTTTGTTGCGCCACGGACTTTTCCTATCAAACCCACACCGTCCCGCAAGCGCGCGTTTGGCTAAATTACGCTTCTCCAATCGGCGGGATTTGATTCACTCGCGGACTGCCCATGACTTCTGAACTCACGACTCTTCTTCGCCGCCGCATTTCCATCATCGCCGATCATGCATGGCGGGACCGCGATGCAGCGGAGCACTTGGAGGAGTTGAAGCGGGTGTCGGAGGAAATCTCCGCGTGGACGCTGGCGCATCGGTCATCGGTGGATGCCCAGCTGCGACACTACCTCGCCAATGCCAGTTTTGAAAAAGCCTTGGCCCATTTGGAGGCGGCAGATCAATCGAGGGATGCGCCACTTTAAATTCTTTCCAAAAATGACGGCGCTGGCTAGAGCTAGCGCCGTCCTATGAACGCGCTTCTTCTCATCTCATGCATCGCCGCAGTTGGCGTTGTGGGCTACTTGGTGGAACCTCAACTGAGGTTCCAACTCACGGGCGTAGCTCCCACCGCCGTCGAGATCGCTCGCGGAAAAAAAGTCCTCCTCCAACTTCCCGGCCGCGCGAGTCCCGTCGATCTGGCTAGCTTGCCTGCAGCCCAGCTCCCACAGGGCGTCCTTGTGAAAACTGATGTCACGGTCACAGACCCAGTCTCGGGTTCGACCTCCATCATTCCTGCCGGTCGCCAAGCCAATCTGGTGGCCATCGAAGGCGGGAATTGCCGGGTCAGTCCCGGCAAGAGTTCGGCTACTGGACTGGTGCCCATCACCGAGACTGATTTGATCAAACGCATCGCCCAGGGCCAAGCCCTTCCCGATGAGGATCCTGAAACGGAAGAGCCCACAACGGCGTCGCCCCAGCCATCTGTTCCTGAGTTGACTCAGCCAGCCACGCCTGCGTTGAGCCAGCCATCCGTAGAGCCAAAAAAACCAGCCATTGCTCCCGCTGAAGTGGGTGTTGCCGTCGATCCCGTGAAGGTGATGCAAGACAGCATCCGTGCCGCCGAAATCAAAGAATTTTCCTTTACCCAAGTGCGGGAGTGGCAGGCGGGAGCAGATGAAACTCTCGATGATCAAACCTACCAGACCGGCACGGCCACGTACATCGCACCGACGATTTTGGGGAACAAAAAACTCCGGGCCAAGGCCTTGATCCAAGGCGGGAAAGTCTGTCGTTGGGTCAGGTCTAACAGCGGCATCCAACTCAACTGAACCGAGCCTGCTGTTTTTTTCAAACGCAAACCCTTGCCAGCAGGCGGACGGTGAGTTAATTGATCCGTCCTATGGCAAGCTATCGCGTATTGGTTTCTGACCCTATTTCGGAAAAAGGTGTGGATGCGCTGCGCTCCGCCCCAGAGATTTCAGTGGATGTAAATACCGGCCTCAAACCGGAAGAACTGCTTAAAATCATCGGCGATTACCACGGTCTGGTCATCCGTTCCGAAACGAAGGTGACGCCCGAGGTTTTCGCTGCGGCAAAGAATCTCAAGGCTATCGGCCGTGCCGGTGTCGGCGTGGATAACATCGATCGCTCCGCCGCGACTGATCACGGCGTGGTGGTGATGAACACCCCTAGCGGCAACACCATTTCCACAGCGGAACACGCGTTTGCCCTGATGCTCTCGCTGGCCCGTAACATTGGCCAGGCACATTGCTCGATGATCGCCGGCAGGTGGGATCGCAAGACGCTCCAAGGCGTGGAAATGTTTGGCAAGCGCCTCGCCATCCTCGGTATGGGCCGGATCGGCACCGAGTTCGCCAAGCGTGCCCAAGCCTTCGGCATGACAGTAGTCGCTTACGACCCCTTCCTCACCGCTGCCCGCGCGCAGTCGCTCAAGGTTGAGCTCGCGGAAAGCGCCGCGATCGCCCTGACCGGTGCCGATGTGGTGACGCTGCACATCCCGCTGACCCCGGAAACCAAGCACGTGCTCGATGCCGAGCGCATTGCCTTGATGAACCCCGGGGCGCTGATCGTCAACTGCGCCCGCGGTGGACTGGTTGATGAAGCGGCCGCCAAGGCATCCATCGACGCCGGCCATCTCGGTGGCATTGCGCTCGACGTTTACGAAGTCGAGCCGCCACCGGCCGATTTCCCGCTGTTCAGCGCGAAAAAGTGCGTATTCACCCCGCACCTTGGCGCTTCCACCGCCGAAGCCCAAGAAAACGTCGGCATCGAAGTGGCGCACCAAGTGAAGAACTTCCTCCTCACCGGCGAAATCGTCAACGCGGTCAACATGCCCAATCTCGACAGCCGCACGCTCGAAAGCGTCGGGCCATACTTGGCGCTCGCCGATTCGCTGGGCAAACTGCTCTCGAAGATCGCCCCTTCCCAGTGCGATGGCATCCGCGTCTCCTACCTCGGCCCGGTTTCCGAACTGGATACCGAGCTGATCACCCGCAAGGTGCTCACTGGCTACCTCGCCGCCGCGCACAACGAAGAGCAAGTCAACCTGATCAACGCTCCCGCCATCGCCAAGGCCCACGGTCTCAGCGTAACCAAGTCGACCGCCGCATTGGCCACCAACTGCACCGAGCTGATCGAAGTTTCCGCGATCAAGGGCAACGAAGTTTGCACCGTCGCGGGAACCTTCTTCGGCAAGTCGGCCCGCATTGTCCACATCGCCGGCCACTACGTCGAAACCAGCCCCAACGGTAAGTTCCTGTTTGTTGAAAATGACGACCGCCCCGGCATTGTCGGAACGATCGGCACTTCACTCGGCAGCGCCTCCGTCAACATCGCCAACATGGCCTTGAGTCGCTCCAGCGACCGCAAGCGTGCCGTCACCGTGATCGAAGTCGACACTGAGCCGCCGGCAAAGCTGCTAGAACAACTGCGGGCCACGCCGGGAATCATCCGCGTGCTCAGCTTTGAGCTCTAAAAATCCCGAATCGCGAAAAATCCATTGTCAAGTTTGCCACATTTTTCCTAGAATTGACCCGCATGAAAAAAATCCTGATCCTCGCTACCACTTTCGCTGCCATGAGCGGTTTCGTATTCGCTGACATTCAGGCGCCACCGGGATCAGCCTACACGCCTACGCGCAAGCTTGGCCGCGCGCTCAGCAACATCATGTACGGCTTCATAGAGATTCCAGAACAAATCGTCCGCAAAAACGAGGCCTACGGTCGCAAAGGTGGTTCCGTCGTCGGCACCATTGATGGCACCAGTCGCGCGTTGCGTCGGCTTGGCTACGGCTGCTACGAATTGATCACCTTCACCTGCCCGACCTATCGTGGCACCTTCAAGCAGCCTTACGAGCGCTGTGGCGAAGACAATCGCATCGAAATGAACGTGCAGGACGGCCTCTCCGAATTCCCACCCGAACTCGGCTTCGAGACCGCCTTCCCCTACAGTCGCAATCAAAAATTCTGAGTCGTTCGAACGAATCGATGGATTTCATCATCCCGTCAGCGGTTCATCCGCTGGCGGGATTTTTGATTTTCAGGTGGAGCGCCGACTTTGGAGCGCCGACTTCAGTCGGCGAGTAACAATCCAGTGCTGCCGACTGAAGTCGGCGCTCCGTCAGCAAGCCTACTTCGTGCGGTCTTGCCACTTCTTCTGCCATGGTGGCGGCTTCGGCTTCCACGTTGAAGCGGGTAGCTCGTCCGCAAACACCGAGCGTTGCCCGATCCCACGCAGCAAGTTGCTGATCTCCTTCGCCTCGTGCAGCAGTTCGACCATACGCTCGGCCTTCAGGCCCGGTTGTTTCAATTCCGCTTTGACGGCCGCATCGCGCCGCTGCAAGACCGTCGCCGACAACAAGGCCAGTGCCTGTTCCGCCGCCTGCATCCCATCCAGCGTCACCCCGTCCAGCGACGACGTCTCATGAGCCAGAGCAAAACGATCGGCGTCGGAGAGCCCACCGATGAACGCATTTACCGCCGCGTTGGATGTGGGATCGGGTGCCGCTCCCAGAATCGTTTCCAGCAATGGGATCCCCTCCAGCCAGCGGTTCGCCTCGTGCAGCGTCTCGAACTGCTCCGCCAGAAAACACTGCGCCGGGCCCGATGAAAGCGCCAGATGACACAGAAATGCCACAATCCGATGCAGCCGCGTCGGCTCGGCGGGCGCGGCCACTTCATCTTGCTGCGCGGAATTGTCCGCGTAGGTCCGCTTCGGCTTCGCCTTCGCCTGGGCGATCGCTTCGCGCAGCGCCACCGTCGAAGTCTGAAGGTGGGTGGCGACGATGTTGAGCTGGTTCTCCCGCGAGGCAAAGTCAGTCATCAGCGACAACAGCTCCGCGCATTCGTTCAATGCCGAAGCGCGCGCCGTCGCGGAATTGAACACCCCGTTCGCCTTCGCCCGCTCCAGTTTAAAATCGAAAAACTCCTTGGCATTGGCCAGCAATTGCCGGAACGCCTCCTCGCCGTGGGCCTTCAGGTACGTATCGGGATCGTCCCCCGCCGGCATCTCCACCACTCGCACGGAAAGCCCCTCCGGTACCAGTTCGCGGTACGCTTTTTCCGTCGCCGCCAGACCTGCGTTGTCCGCATCGTAGCAGACCAACACGTTGCTGGTGTAACGCTTTAGCAATCGCGCGTGTTGCTGGGTGCAGGCCGTGCCGCAGGTCGCGATGGCGTGGGCAATGCCCAGTTCATGGCAGCAAATCGCATCAATCTGCCCTTCGCACAGCAGCGCCGCCTTCTCTTTCAGAATCGGCCGCATCGCCCGGTCCAGGCCAAAAAACACCCGCGACTTCTTGAAAATCGCCGTCTCGGGCGAGTTGATGTACTTGCCGCTGTTTTTGTTTTCGCGCAGCTGCCGCCCGCTAAAGGCGATCACATCGCCGATCTCGTTGCGAATCGGGAACATCAGCCGATCTTGAAAGCGCACAAACAGCCCCGACTGCGGCTGGCCTTCTTCCTTCAGCTTCACCAAGCCGGAATCCACCAACTCGCGGCCGCTGAATTTGCGCCCGCGCGCCCAGTCGAGAAACACCTTGGGATTATCCGGCATCCAGCCGATCGACCAACTGGCCGCCATCGCGCTGCCGAAGCCGCGCGATTTCATGTAATCCCGCGCATGGCTCGCCGCCGGATCTTTCATCAGCCGCTCGTGCATGAATGCCGTCGCCTCGCGGTGAATGTCCAGCAAGCGCCCGCGCGTCCGCCGGGACTGATCCGCGTTCGGGTCGGAGTCCTCCTCGACAATGTGAATGTTCGCCCGCGACGCCAGCTTCCGCACCGCATCGACAAACGGCAGGTTCTCGTGATCTCGCACAAACGAAATCGCATCGCCGCCCTTGCCGCAGCCAAAACAATGAAAGCGCTGCGTCGCCGGCGTGATGTAGAACGACGGCGTCTTCTCGTGGTGGAACGGGCAATTTGCCCGATACGACGAACCCGCCTTCTTCACCTGGATGTAAGAACCGATCAAATCGACGATGTCCGTCGCTTCGAGCACTTTCTCCACACTTTCTTTAGGAATCTGGGCCACAATACTTGCTGGCCACACCCTATGGCAGCCCGCCCCGCCCTGCGAAGCTGTAAATGAAAAAACCCCTGCGAAAGTGCTGAATTGCTTGCCAACTCGTGCGGCCCACTCTAATCCTTGCCGCCCCGGCCGCCCCCACACGGCCTTTTTCCTCAGGAAAGCATGCTTAGCTCAGTGGTAGAGCACATCCTTCACACGGATGGGGTCGCAGGTTCGAACCCTGCAGCGTGCACCATCTTTTCGGGTTTCGCCCTCTAAAATAAAGGGGAAAGCCGCCCTTGAAATTAAGGAGATGGAGAAATTTGGTCCGGCGGGTTTGTTTTTCAGCCCGGTAATGCACGGTGGTTTAGCGCGGAATGAAAAATAGGCACCATCCGATCCCCCGGGGCCTCACTCTTGCCCCCTCGGGTATCCTGAAAAATGAGGATATTCAAAGTCTTAAAAAACTGCCATCTTATTCATCTGTCGGACTACCCAAGTGTCGTTCCAAGAACATGAAGCTCCGCAATTTCAAATCCGGCCTGACCTCCTTCACCATCGCTTTCTCCGCGATTCCAGAGGCTCTTCCAAGCGCCCACGCCGCCAATGCCACATGGAGTAGTTCGACCACCGGCAACTGGTCGCTTGGGACCAACTGGGTTGGTTCCGTCTCCCCGGGCGCGAATGGCACCCTCACCAGCGCAGACATTGCCACCTTCAGCGATGCTGCTGGCGGCAACATCACCATCGATGCCACCGCCCAAAACATCAGCGGTCTGCTTTTCAGCGGCACCCCCGGTGCCTACCTCATCGGCTCCTTGGGTGCTAATGCGGGCAACTCCCTTTTCCTGAGCTCCGGTGGCACCATCAACGTCACCTCGTCAAACGCCGTCAACCAAACCATCAATGCACCACTGGTGCTGGCACCTGCAAGCACCACGACGGCAGGTACCTACACCATCCAGAATAACAACAGCAGCACCGGTGCGCTGATCATCGGCGGCAACATCACCGGTGGCACCACCACGCAGGGCATCACCCTGACCTTGG
>CALPMD020000018.1 GCA_943324575.2 Akkermansia muciniphila | reverse complement strand
CGCGCTTAATTCGGGTGTGTCAAAAATTTTGTGTAAGTTCAGATCCGCTGATTAGGTGTTAGTGGGAGGTCACCAGGGTCACGAAGGATGTCGCCACGGTCACGATGCTTGTGACAGCGGTGATTAAGGCATGCTGCGACATGAAATCAGGTGTCGGACTGTACTAAAGGCTTGGAAAACGCTGCAAAAGAGCGAGTCCCCAGCAATTGAAGAATTTTTTGAATTTCCGATGGACAAGGATGGCGTTGGGCATTACCCAATCCGTCTCCTGACGGGGCATCCGCCCCTGAAGAGCCTGGCTGCGTAGCTCAGCGGTAGAGTAGGGGACTCATAAGCCCTTGGTCGGTGGTTCGAACCCACCCGCAGCCACCAGGTTTTTCATCGGATTTGATCACTTCTGTAAAAAAATAGAAGAAAGAGCAAATTAGGGCTTGTCAGGTTGGGTTTGGCTCCTAGAGTCGCCCCCCCCACAGCGAGGGCCGCTGACGATTTCGATCGAAGCGGCTCAAATTACAGGGAAAATTTATCGGGTGTAGCTCCGGAAAAAAGCTCTTGCGAGGAATCCTCGTCGGCGCTCCGGTTTGCCCCCATGGGAAAATCAAACCACGCAGGAAATCATGCCGACCATCAATCAGCTCGTTCGCAAGGGACGCCTCACTCCGGCCGAAAAGTCGAAGTCACCCGCTCTCGTGAACTGCCCACAGCGCCGCGGAGTATGTCTACAAGTCATGACTCGGACGCCCAAGAAGCCAAACTCGGCTCTCCGTAAAGTGGCCAAGGTACGCCTTACCAACGGATTCGAAGTTATCGCCTACATCGGCGGTGAAGGCCACAACCTCCAAGAACACTCCATCGTCCTCGTTCGCGGCGGACGGGTGAAGGACCTTCCAGGTGTGCGTTACCACATCGTTCGTGGTTCGCTCGATACCCTTGGTGTCGACAAGCGCCGTCAAAGCCGTTCGAAGTATGGTGCCAAGCGTCCGAAACCCGGTGCTGCCGCCGCTCCTGCCAAAAAAGGCGGGAAGAAGTAATTCAACCGTTATAACCTAACTTACCTTCTACTGCCATGCCACGCCGCAAGCGCATTTTTACCAAGCCAGACCGTCGCGATCCTCGCTATGACAGTCCTCTCGTCGGTCACCTCATCACCAAGGTGATGGAGTCCGGCAAGCGTTCACTCGCCCAACGGATTGTTTACGCCGCGATTGATCGCGCCAACGAAGGTGTCGACACGATCGATCCCCTCGAAGTGATCACCCGCGCCGTGGAAAACACCAAGCCACGCGTGGAAGTCAAATCCCGCCGCGTTGGTGGTGCGACCTATCAAGTGCCGCTCGAAGTTGCAGCCGATCGTTCCGAGTCGCTCTCCATGCGTTGGCTCGTCAACTACGCTCGCAACCGTAAGGGCACGCCAATGCACGTCGCTCTCGCTAACGAGATCAAAGACGCTGCAAACAATCAAGGCAGCGCCGTCCGCAAACGCGACGACGTTCATAAGATGGCACAGGCCAACCGCGCCTTTGCTCACTTCCGTTTCTAATCGAGACCCCAGCGCTTTAGCTCCTTCCTCGTGAATCCTAACAGTCCTAACCGCCAATACGTGCTCGAGCGCACCCGAAATATCGGGATCGCTGCGCACATTGACGCGGGTAAGACGACGCTCACCGAGCGGATCCTGTTTTACACAGGGATGATTCACAAAATCGGCGAAGTCCACGATGGTGGCGCGACGACCGACTGGATGGAGCAAGAGCGCGAGCGCGGAATCACGATTACTTCCGCCGCCGTGACCACCGAATGGTGGCAGCACGCGGAAGAGGGGATGACCAAGCTCTTCCCGAATCAGAAGAATCGCATCAACATCATCGATACTCCTGGCCACGTCGACTTCACTGCTGAAGTTGAGCGTTCGCTGCGGGTTCTCGATGGTGCGATTGTCGTTTTCTGCGGTGTTGCCGGCGTCCAGCCGCAAACCGAAACCGTCTGGCGCCAAGCGACGAAGTACCACGTTCCGCGGATCGTGTTCGTCAATAAGATGGACCGCACGGGTGCCAACTTCCAGAGTGTTTTCGAAGAGGTCAAAGAGAAGCTCGGTGCTAACGCCGTGCGGATCTTGATCCCGATCGGCGCGGAAGATCAGCTCGTCGGCCAGATCGACGTGGTCAACCAAAAGGCGGTTTACTTCAACGACGACGACAAGTACGGCTCGACCTACACGGTGAGAGAACTTGAAGGCGACCTCATCGCTCTCTGCCAACAGGCCCACGACGAACTCGTCAACGCGGTTGCTGATGTCGATGAAGCCGTGGGCGAAAAATTCCTCAACGAAGAGTCAATCACTCTCGAAGAGTTGAAACAAGGCATCCGCCGCGCGACCATTGCGAACCTATTGGTGCCAGTGGCAGGTGGATCGGCCTTCAAAAATAAGGGTGTCCAATACCTGCTCGACGCAGTGATTGATTACCTGCCAAGCCCGCTCGACATCCCAGCGGCGATCGGCATGGACCCCGACAACGAAGAGACCCGCATTGAGGTCGTCACTTCCGACAACGAAAAGTTCGTCTCGCTCGCATTCAAGCTGTGGGCCGACAAGTTCGTTGGCAAACTCGTTTTCTTCCGCGTTTACTCCGGCGTCATCCGTAAGGGCGACACGGTTTACAACCCCCGCACCCGCCGCTCCGAGCGCGTCGGTCGTTTGATTCAAATCCAAGCGAACGAGCATAAGGACATCGACGCGTGTTACTCGGGTGACATTGCTGCCATGGTTGGTATCAAAAACGTGACCACCGGCGACACGCTCGCCGCCGACAATCACGACGTGGTTCTCGAACCCCCAACTTTCCCGGAACCCGTCATCTCGATGGCGGTTGAGCCACGGACGAAAGCAGACCAAGAGAAACTCGGTCTCGCCCTCGGCCGCTTGTCCGAAGAGGACCCGACCTTCATGGTCAAGACCGACGAGGAAACCGGTCAAACGATCATTTCCGGCATGGGTGAACTTCACCTGGAGATCATCATCGATCGCATTCGCCGCGAGTTCAAAGTGGAAGCCAACACCGGCGCTCCACAAATCGCCTACCGCGAAACGATCACCCAAGCCGCTGGCGGCGAAGGCAAGCTGATCAAGCAATCCGGCGGTCGCGGCCAATACGGCCACGTCGTGCTGTCGGTGAAGCCCAACGAAAAGGGCAAAGGTCTAACGATCGAAAACAAACTCATCGGTGGTGCGATTCCCAAGGAATACATCAACGCGGTTTTCAAAGGCATCAACGAGTCGATGACCAATGGCATCATCGCCGGTTATCCCGTGATCGATGTGCATGTCGAAGTGCTCGATGGTTCATACCACGACGTCGACTCGAACGAAAACGCGTTCACCATGGCGGCGATCTTCGCCATGAAAGACGGCTTCAAAAAAGCCAAATCCATTTTGCTTGAGCCTATCATGGCGGTAGAGGTTTCCACTCCTGACGATTACCAAGGTGATGTCATGGGAGATCTAAGCCGCCGCCGTGGGCAAATCCAAAACACCGAGTCCAAAGGCAAGCTCTCCATTGTGCATGCCAATGTCCCTCTCAAAGAAATGTTCGGCTACTCAACCGCCGTTCGTACTTTATCCTCGGGCCGCGCTTCGTATGCGATGACACCATCGCATTTCGAGCAAGTCCCAACCAATATCGTCGAAGAAATCGTAAGCGACCGCTTAGGCTGATTACTCGCCCTGTAGACCCACCACGTAAACCGTCAAACAACCTCCACTATGGAAAATCAGAAAATTCGCATCCGTCTGCGCGCCTTCGATCACCGCGCGATCGACCGCTCCGCCCAAGAAATCGTGGAAACCGCGAAGCGCACCGGCGCCCGCGTTGCTGGCCCGATTCCACTTCCAACTCGCATCGAGAAGTTCACGGTTAACCGTTCGGTTCACGTCAACAAGAAGTCGATGGAGCAGTTCGAAATCCGGACCCACAAGCGCCTCCTCGACATCGTCGATCCAACCGCACGCACCGTGGATGAGCTGAAGAAGCTCAACCTCCCCGCAGGTGTTGACATCACCATCCGTATCTGAGTTCGGCCCGTTCCGCATTTCACGTTTCAAATTCTCAACTCTCAACTTTTCTAAGCCATGTCACTCGGCCTCCTCGGCAAAAAAATCGGTATGACCCGCCTGTTCGACCAACAGGCCGGCATCATGATCCCTGTCACCGTCATCGATGTTTCCGGTAACACCGTACTCCAAGTCAAGACCCCTGAAACCGACGGTTACACCGCCGTGCAGGTCGGTTACGGCGATCAAAAGGAGCAACGCGTTACCAAGCCCGCTCTCGGCATCTTCAAGAAGGCCGGATCGACGCCAAAGCGTTTCATCCAAGAATTCCGCCTCGCAAACGGCGCTGAAGTTCCAACCGTTCATCCAGGTCTCGAAACGTTCACGGAAGGCCAATGGGTCGACGTGATCGGCGAATCCAAGGGTCGCGGTTTCCAAGGTGCGGTCAAGCGCCACGGATTCGGCGGTCTGAAGATGACCCACGGCTCCATGATGCACCGCCGGACGGGAGCCATTGGTTGCCGCTCGACCCCAGGTCGCGTTTGGAAGAACCAAAAGATGCCCGGTCACATGGGCACCACCCGCAGCACTGTTCAGAACCTCAAGATCGTCGCCGTCCGTCCAGAAGATGGTGTGATCCTCGTTTCTGGTGCAGTTCCCGGTTCCAACGGTCACTACGTGACTGTCCGCCCAGCCAAGAAAAAGTCCGCCTAATCGGGTGGCATTCTGAAACCTCTCAAGATTCCCAGTCATGTCCGCACAGACTTTCACCGCAGAACACGCTCAAGCAGCCAACCTTATTTTGGTGGGTGCTGAGAAAGGTCGCCAAGCCGTCCACGATCTCGTGGTCGCCTATCGCGCCAACCGCCGCACCGGCTCCGCCTGTACCAAAACTCGTGGCGAGGTTTCCGGTAGCAACCGCAAAATCTACAAGCAAAAGGGAACCGGTGGCGCACGTCACGGTGACAAGCGCGCCCCGATCTTCGTCGGTGGTGGTGTTGTCTTCGGTCCTCGCCCACGGGATTACTCCAAGAAGGTTCCTAAGACCGTCCGTAAGCTCGCCTTGCGCCGCACCTTGGGTGACCTCATCACTGCTGAGAAGATCAAGACGGTTGACACCTTTTCGATCGCCGACGGCAAGACCAAGTCGTTCATCGCGGCTCTGGATACCCTCGCCCAACCGGGCAAGATTCTCATCGTTGCCAATTCGTTCGACGACAACACCTACCTCGCTGGCCGCAACGTGGCATGGGCTTGGTTGGTCAACGCGATCGACCTCAACGTCGAGCAACTCCTCCTCGCAAACACCGTCATCCTCGTGGGTGACGCCGTTCAAACGCTTGCAGCTCGCACTGCCTGAACCCCGGACCAATTACCGAGATCATGAAAGACATTTACCAGGTCATTAAAAACGTCCGACTCAGCGAGAAGGCGACTCTTCTCCAAGAGACCAACAACGAGGTCACCCTCGAAGTGGACCGCAAGGCCAACAAGCTTGAAATCAAACAAGCCGTTGAGCAACTCTTCGGAAAAACCGTTCTGGCCGTTCGCACAGCCAACTACGACGGAAAACTCCGCCGCCAACGTCGCGCCGATGCCGGTCGCACAAACCACTGGAAAAAAGCCATCGTCCGTCTGAAAGAAGGCGAATCGCTCGACCTCGTCTAAGCGATTTACCCGCTGCTCAACACGTAACAATTACCGTTCCGCGAGTCATGCCCCTGAAAAATTTCAAACCAATCACTCCATCCGCACGCTACAAGAATCTTCCTTCTTTCGAGGAAGTGACGAAGAGCAAGCCCGAGAAGAGTCTCCTCACACCCCTGAAGCGCAGTGGTGGTCGTAACAACACTGGTCGTATCACTTGCCGTCACATCGGTGGTGGTCACAAGCGTCACTATCGCCTGATCGACTTCCGTCGTGGTAAACACGATGCACCTGCAACGGTTGTCGGCATCGAGTACGATCCAAACCGCACTTGCCGCATCGCCCTCATCCAGTATGAGGACGGCCAAAAGTCCTACATCCTCGCTCCGCTCGGCCTCGAAGTCGGCACGACCGTGGTTGCGGGTGCCAACGTCGCTCCGAAAACGGGCAACGCGATGCCACTCAGCGCTGTGCCACTCGGCACCTCGATTCACAACATCGAGCTGATCCCAGGCAACGGCGGCAAAGTCGCTCGTGCTGCTGGCCAGCTCGCTGTGCTCTCCAACCGCGATGGCGGCTGGGCGCTGGTGAAAATGCCTTCCGGTGAAATCCGTCGCTTCAATGATCGCTGCTTCTGCACGATCGGCCAAGTCGGTAACCGTGACCACATGAACGAAACTTCGGGCAAAGCCGGCCGCACACGCTGGCAGGGCGTTCGCCCAACCGTCCGCGGTATGACGATGAACCCAGTTGACCACCCGAACGGTGGTGGCGAAGGCAAGTCGAAGTCCGGTGGTGGTCGTCAGCACCTTACCAGTCCATGGGGCCACGCCAAGGGTCAGAAGACTCGCAACAAGCGCAAGACCACCAGTGTCTTCATTGTCGAGTCCCGCCACAAGAAGAAGAAGTAATTCACTTTTAGCAATCTAACTAACCGATCTCATGCCACGCTCTCTCAAGAAAGGCCCGTTCGTCGATCAAAAGCTCCTTGCTAAGATTGACGCAGTCGCCGAAGCCGGATCCGACCGCAAGCCCATCAAAACATGGAGCCGCAAGTCGATGATCACGCCAGACTTTGTCAGCCATAACTTCGCCGTCCACAACGGCAAGACCTTCGTTCCCGTTTACGTGACCGAAAACATGGTGGGCCACAAACTTGGCGAATTTTCCCCGACCCGTTTGTTCAAGACACACGGCGGTATCGGTAAGAAATAATTTGTTCCTTTCGACTCCTTCACGCTCATGGCTTACTCATATCATCTCAAAGCACTTGCCGCTTCCTTCGGGTCGTTGGCCATTGCCGGGGTGTGTATGGGCCAGGCCCCGAGCGCGGCGGAGTTCCAGGAGGTCATCAACGATCTCCAAGGGCAGAATCAAACCCTCCAGCATAGCCTTATCGAGGCCAATCGCGGCGAGAAGCAAGCCTCCGAGCAACTCGCTCAGGTTCGCCAACGCCTCGAAGCACTCGGCAAGAATCTGCTTGATGGGGGAGACGACCGCCTGATCCAGGCTGCTGCGGACTTGCAACTTGCAAGCGAGCGCACCACCGAACTGGAAAGTTCGGTCACCAAGCTTGCTGCGGCGGTCAACGATTACCTCCGCCTCGCGGTGGTTTCCGACCCGGACGCCAGACTTCGTGTGGAAACTTCACTAAGAGAGCTTGACGCTGTCCTCGGACTGCGCCAGAAGCCCCTCCCCGATATTCGTTCCGGCTCATTGCAGCAGGCACGGATTGTCAGTCTCGATCAAGAAAGTGGCATGTTGGTTTTGAACTTAGGCGAAAGCCAAGGTGCTAAAATTGGTATGACCTTTCAACTCACCCGCGGGCAACAGCCCTACGGTAATGCAATTCTCGCAGACGTCCGCAAGGGCGTCAGCGGTGCCTTTGTCGAATCCCTCGGCAAGGTCACCGAATCTCCACGCCTCGGCGATCTCGCCGTTCTCGAAACACAAGCCTCAGCGCAGTAAACAATCACGTCCGACGACCCATGGAAGTCAAAAGCACCACAAAATTCGTTCGTCTCTCGCCCAAAAAAGCGCGTGACGTCGCCCGTGAAATTCAAGGTCTCGCCGTATCGAGCGCCCTTGACATTTTGACCTTCACTCCCAAGAAAGCCGCACAGCTGATTGGTAAGACGCTCAAAACCGCCATCGCGGATGCAGAAAACAATTTCTCACTTGATGCCGGTTCGCTCGTGATCAAGGAAGCCGTCATTGGCGCAGGTCCAACGCTCCGCCGCTTCAAGCCGCGTGCCAAGGGTTCTGCGGGTCCAATCCTTAAGCGCACCAGTCACATCTCCATCACTCTCGTCGGCTCCGCCCCTGAGAAGAAAAAGAAGGCAGCTCGCAAGGCCGCCGCCCCACAAGTCGAAGAAACTCCAGCCGCTACTGCAGCGGTTGAAGAACAAGCCTGAAATCCACTCTCTTAATCTCATCCCTCACCGAACATGGGTCAAAAAGTAAATCCGATCGCCTTCCGTCTCGCCGTCAATAAAGACTGGCGCTCGAAGTGGTATGCCAAAGGCAAAGACTACACCGATAAGCTCCACGAAGATCTCGCGATCCGTGGCTATCTCAAGAATAAGCTCCAGAATGCTGGTTTGGCCCGTGTGGTCATCGAGCGTGCCTGGAACAGTGTTCGAGTGACACTTCACACTTCCCGTCCTGGTTTGATCATTGGTCGCCAAGGCAAGGAAATCGAAGTGATGACCAAGGACCTCACCGGTCTCTGCAAAGGCGCTCAAGTGAAAATCGACATCGTCGAAATTCGCAAGCCTGAGCTCGATGCACAACTGGTCGCAGAACAGATCGCCGTTCAACTTGAGCGTCGTATCAGTTTCCGCCGCGCCATGAAGCGTGCTCTTCAAACGGCCATGGAATTCGGTGCTGAAGGCATTCGTCTCCGTTGCGCTGGCCGCCTCGGTGGTGCAGACATCGCCCGTGCTGAAGGCTACCGCGAAGGCAAAGTGCCTCTTCAAACGTTGCGTGTTCCTCTCGACTACGGCTTCGCCGAAGCCCGCACCCTTTACGGCATCATTGGCGTGAAGTGCTGGGTCAACAAGAAGGAAGACGACGGCACTGGCAAACAGCCACAAGGCCGTGGTGACCGCCCAGACCGCCGTGGCGGTGATCGGGGTGGAGATCGTGGAGGCGACCGTCGCCCGAACAATCGCAACTAATCTCTCAATTTTACAACTTTCCAACCAATACTTTTCTAGGAGGACCGAGTTATGCCTTTGATGCCCAAACGAACCAAGTTCCGCAAGACCCAGCGCGGAAGCCGCTCTGGTAATGCCCAGCGCGGAACCACTGTCGCCTTCGGTGACTTCGGTCTGCAAACCCTCGACCGCGGATGGATGACCAACCGCCAGATCGAAGCTTGCCGGATCGCTATTAACCGCTCTCTGAAGCGTAAAGGAAAAGTCTGGATTCGGATTTTCCCACACAAGTCGATCACCTCGCGTCCTCCTGAAACACGGATGGGTAAAGGTAAAGGCGCTGTCGAAGGTTGGGTCGCTGTGATCCGCCCGGGCAACGTGCTCTTCGAAATCGGCGGTGTGCCAGAATCCGCAGCGAAGGAGGCCATGCGTCTCGCTTCCTACAAACTCGGCATCCGCACCCGCCTTGTCGTCCGCAATCCGCACGCCTGATCCATCTAATCCAATATCCGTCTGAACCATGGCCACCACTAAAGCCAAAGACACTGCCAAACTGACCGAAGCTGAACTCCAAGTTCGCCTTCGCGATCTGAAGCACGAAGCTCTTAATCTCCGTATCCAACGCGCCACGGGTGCCTTGGAAAATCCTGCTCGCATCCGTCAGGTGCGTCGCGAAGCCGCTCGCATCTGCACGGCCATCACGGCCCTGAAGAGCGCTTAATCCTAGTTCCCAACGCCGCACCTTATTCCTACCATGAGCGAGACTCCACAGGACGCACAGATCCACCTCCGTAAAACCCGCGTTGGCGTGGTCATTTCCAATAAAATGGACAAGACCCTCGTCGTCGAACACGTCGCCCGTGTTCCGCACCCTAAGTTCAACAAAATCGTCAAACGCTCGAAGAAGTACTACGTGCACGACGAGTCCAACCAAGGCCAGATCGGTGACCGGGTTCGCATCGTCGAAACCCGTCCTCTTTCGAAGCTGAAGTGCTGGTCGCTCGCCGAAGTCATTTCTCACTAAGCATATTCCGGATTCTCCGGGTTTGATTCAACTTTTCTCACCAGTCCCTATTTTACTGTCATGATCCAGATGGAAACCATGCTGACCGTCGCCGATAATACCGGCGCCCGCAGCGCAAAAATGATCGGCGTGCTCGGCAAGCGCAGCCGCACCGCCTCTATTGGTGATGTGATCACCTGCCACATTCGCGATTCCATCCCTACCGCTGCTGTCAAAAAGGGCAGTGTCGTTAAGGCGGTTGTCGTTCGCACCGCTTACCCGATCCGTCGTGCTGACGGTTCGATCCTCCGTTTCGACTCCAACGCTGTTGTGATCATCGACAAGGACAACAACCCACGTGGTACCCGGATCTTCGGACCTGTGGCCCGTGAACTTCGTGAGCGCGCGTTCATGAAAATCGTTTCTCTCGCACCTGAGGTTCTCTGAACCCGGGCTTCCGCAATCCACTCCATTTACCCTCTAATTTCATGAGCCGCATCAAGACCCACGTCAAAAAAGGTGACCAAGTCGAAATCATCGCAGGCAATCACAAAGG
>CALPMD020000017.1 GCA_943324575.2 Akkermansia muciniphila | reverse complement strand
GGCGAGGAGGAGGCCGGTGTCTGCGGGACCTGCGATGTTTGCCGCGATGGCGGAGCAGGAGACGCTCGACCACCCACCGGCGAGGAAGCGATCATCGTCCGCAAGGCGCTAAGCGGCGTCGCCCGCATGTCGCGCCGCACTGCCGCAGGCTGGGAAGCGCGCTTCGGCCGCGGGCGGATTGTGCAGATGTTAGCAGGCAGCCGCTCGCAGGAAATTCTCAGCGCCGCCCTCGACCAGCTCACCACCTACGGCATCCTCAAGGACAAGGGCGCGGGCTACCTCAACAGCCTGATGCGCTCGCTGGCCGATGCAGGACTGGTCATAACCGTCACCGGAGATTACCCGCTGCTGACTCTCACCCCCTTCGGCGACAAGGTGATGCGTGGCGAGGCGAATTTCCAACTCGTCTGGCCCGACTCCGAAGCCGGCCGCAAGGAAGTGGCGCTGAAAGACCACGGCTTCGACGGTCAACTCTACTCGATACTGCGCGACATCCGCGAGAAAATCGCCAAACGCGACGACGTGCCGTCCTACGTCATTTTCGGCAACAAGACGCTGGAAGCCCTAGCTCGCTACCAACCGATCAGCACCGAGGAAGCACTGCATATCCCCGGCATCGGCGCGGCCAAGGTCCAGCGCTACTGCAAACCGTTTCTCGAAGCGATCCGCGTTTGGAGAAAGTCCAATCCCGTCTGATGCGGGGCATAACGTGTCGCCATTCTCATGGGTGTAGGGCGAATACGGTCACTCTTGCGGTTTACCCGTAAGCGGACTAAAAGGCCCGCGACATGGAACCGATTCGCTATTTCAACCGCTACACGGGCACTCTCGAAACTGAACAAGTTTACGGCGAGGGATTCCTGCGTTGGTCGTATGGCAATCCGCTGGGCGCGATCTCGCTGAATGCGTTTGTGAAACGGCCGTTTTTTTCGAAATGGTATGGCCGCAGGATGGATGAACCGAAGTCGGCCTCCCGCGTCGCACCATTCATCGCACAATACGGACTGGATCCTGCAGATTTTGCGGATGCACCGTCGTCTTACCGGAGTTTTAACGAGTTTTTCTACCGGAAACTCAAGCCCGAGGCGCGGCCAATCGATGCAGATGCGTCGAGTGTGGTGTTTCCGGCCGATGGACGACATCTCGGATTCGAGTGCGCGTCAGCGATCGAAGGGGTTTTTGTGAAGGGCCAAAAGTTCGACCTCGCGGCCCTACTTGGGGACCGTGAACTGGCCGCCCGCTACGCGGATGGAGCACTGGTCCTCTCGCGACTGTGTCCAGTGGATTACCACCGATTCCATTTCCCGGCGGCGGGGATTCCAGGCGAAACGCGACTCATCGAGGGCCCGCTGTTCTCCGTGAACCCCATCGCCCTGCGCCAGCGCCTCGCCTACCTTTGGACCAATAAACGCACCATCACTGAGCTGAAAACCGAGCGCTTCGGCACCGTGCTCTGTTTGGAAATCGGCGCGACCTGCGTGGGCACCATCCGCCAAACCTTCACGCCCGGTCAACCCGTCGCCAAGGGCGCGGAGAAGGGCTACTTTGCCTTCGGTGGATCTTCCACCATCACCCTATTTGAGCCCGGCGCGATCCGACTGGAGCCGGATCTCGTCGAGAACACGCGGCAACAAATTGAGCTTTATGCAACGATTGGCAGCCGAATGGGCCAGTCCGCTTGACCTTCGCATAAATCGAAGCACTTTCTCATCTCAGCCTGATGCTCAATTACCTCAAAAAACTCGACGAACACGCACGCGAAGCGCTCGCGCCGGTGTTGGATGGTAAACTGACCCCTGCAGAGCGGATCGCCCTCTACAAAAAGTTTCTCAAGATTGAAGAGCATCGCATCTTGCTGCGCCATCGTGCGGGCGGAGGCGGCCTTGAAATTGCCGCGGCCCGTGCTGCTTTGATTGATACGATTTTGAGCTCGATCCTCCAAGGGATGCTCAACAACTCCGATGGACAAGCGTTGCCAATCGCACTGGTGGCCACCGGTGGCTACGGGCGCAGCACGCTCAATCCCCGGTCTGACATCGATCTGTTATTTCTGCTGCCACGAGCCTCGACCAAGCTCCCCCTGCCCCTCCAACAACTGGTGCAGGATGTGCTTTATCTGCTGTGGGATGTGGGATTCAAAGTTGGCCACGCCTGCCGCTCGATTTCCGAATGCGTAGAACAAGCGCGGGCGGATCAGGAGAACAAGACTTCGCTGATGGATGCGCGACTGATCGCGGGCGATGCCAAACTCTTTGCGAATTTTCAGAGCCGCTTCGCCAAGGAATGCATCAGCAAGGGGCAGGATGCTTTCTTCGATCTGCGACGCAAAGACTTACGCAGCCGCCACCAGAAATACTCGCGCACCGTTTTCCTGCAAGAGCCGAACGTGAAGGAAGGCTGTGGCGGAATGCGCGATTACCAAAATATTCATTGGGTTGCGCTGGTCAAACGCGGTTACAAAAACCTCAGGGAGTTGGTCGACGCCAAGCTGCTCAACGCCTCGTCATACCGCGAGCTTGAGGACGCCTACGACTTTCTCCACCGCGTCCGCAACGAACTCCACTATCATTCCGATAAAGCGACCGATCAGCTCACGCTGCAACTCCAAGGCGTGGTCGCCACCGCATTCGCCTATCCGCAGCGCAGCATTTTGCGCAGCACCGAGGCGTTCATGCGGGACTACTACCGACACACGCGCAACATCTATCAGCACACGGGTTCACTGATGGAAAGTTTCCAAATCGAACAAGAAGATCAGAATGATCATGGACTACGATCCTTCCTGACCTTTCGCCAAAAAAAGCGTGAGGAGTTCGATGGATTCATCGCGCGGGAAGGACGGATTTATCCGGCCAACCTCGACATTTTCAGGGACGATCCGTACCGGATGATGCGCCTCTTCCAGCACTGCCAGGTGCGGGGTCTCCGGCTCAGCCCGCCGATCCGTAAACTCATCAAGGATCACTGGGGTGATCTGGACCGTCAGTTCCGCTACTCCAAGGCAAACCGCCAAACCTTTCAAGCGATCCTCGAACGCAAAGGTGATGTCGCGGGAACGCTACGCCAGATGCACCGCGTCGGCTTCCTTGGGCATTATTTGCCAGAGTTTGGCGCGCTCGATTGCTTGGTCCAGCATGAGTTCTTCCACCGCTACACGGCGGACGAGCACACGCTGCGCTGCGTCGAACAACTGGATCAACTGATCACCGAGACGGATCCACGGCGCGAGGTCTACCGCCGATTGTTTTTGAAGATCCAAGACGCGTACGCGCTCTATCTGGCCGTGATTCTTCACGACACCGGCCGCGCTGAAAACGTCCGCGAACACATCGACGGCTCTGCGATGCTGGCCTCGCGACTCTGCAACCGCCTGCAAATCCAAGGTGCGCGGCGATCGTTGATCATGTTTTTGGTCGATAATCACCTCAGCTTCTGGCGCACGGCGACCACGCGTAATCTCGATGATCCCGAAGTGATCGCCGAGTTCGCCAGTGTGGTGAAAACCACCTCCAACCTCGACGCCTTATTTCTGTTCACCTTTGCAGACTCAAACGCGACCTCACCCGATGGGTGGACGGGCTGGAAGGAAAGCCTGATGCTTCAGCTGCACACAGCCACGCGTCGCTTCCTCAAGGATGGACGCGAGGGTTACTCCCGGAGACTCGACGATGATCGACTCGCGCTGCGCGACGAGGTTCTCGGCATCATGCGTGCGGACTACCACCCCGACATCAACCAACACTTCGAGCAGATGCCGCCGCCGGCCTTCCACTTTCGCCAAGCGGCCCACATCGTCACCCAAGTCCGCACCGTCCGCCACTTCCTCCAGCGCGAGGCGGAAAAGGACGATCCTTTCGCCTCCTGCATCAAGTGGATTGACCACACCGACAAGGGCTACACCGAACTCGTGCTCGCCAGCCGCGACAAGCCGCTCTTGCTCGAGAAAATCTGCTGCGCCCTCGCTTCCGAGCAGATCAACATCCTCTCGGCGGATCTTTTCACGCGGACGGACAAAATCGTCGTCAACATCTTCCGCGTCTGCACCACCAATTTCGAAACGGTCACCGCGGCATCGACCCGTAAACGCTTTCTCGATACCTTCGAAGCCATCCTCATCGCAGAAAAATACGAGCCCGAGCGCTATCTCCGCCGTAAGGCCAACTTCCTCAAGCCGCGCTCCGACAATGGCATCACAGTTCCGGTCCGTGCCTACGTCAGCAATAGCCTTCACCCGACCTGTAGCACCGTCGAGATCCAGGGCCTTGACCGCATCGGTCTGCTGCACGATCTCTTCCACACCATCAATCGCCACCGCTTGAACACGGCCCATGCCCGGATCTGCACCGAAAAAGGCGTGGCCATGGATACCCTCTACATCACCACCCGCAGCGGTGATAAAATTGAGGACCCCGAGCTTCTCGCCCAGCTACAAAGCGAATTTTCCGCCCTCATCTCCCGCTCAGACACGCCTGAATGAGCCCGATTTGCCGTCAAAAAGTTAAGATTTGCTAAATAATTGAGAAATTCATCAAGATTCTCCTTGGCAATTCGCGGAAGATCCTCCAATTTCCGCGCCCGCCCATTCGGGCAAACGTAATCGACGCTTTAATCTCATGTCCGTATCCATCCGACTCAACCGCAAGGGCACCAAAGACCGCCCTTACTATAAAATCGTTGCTGTTGACAGCCGCAAGCGTCGCGACGGACGTTTCATTGAGCAACTTGGCACCTACGATCCTCTTCTGGAAGGCACCAACTTTACCATCGACCTCGCGATCGCCGACAAGTGGCTCGCTGTCGGGGCAAAGCCTTCCGAAACCGTCAATAGCATGATCCGCAAGGCTCGTACTGCTGCGGCCAAGGCTTGATCGGTTTCCGATTTCCCTAATTTTTCTCAAGCAACCGCGTTCCGCAGGGAATCGCGGTTGTTTTGTTTGAGAATGCCGTAAATTCTCACTTCGATTGAATACCGACTCACCTATCACTTTTGAGCGCTTCATGGACTGGGCCCTACACGACCCGGAACACGGCTACTATGCGCGGCGGATCTCGGCTGTTGGCCAGCGCGGGGATTTCACCACTGCGCCAATGTTGTCTGATGCCCCCGCCCGCGCGATTGCTGGTTGGGCCAGAAGGGCGATGCAGGAGGCGAGGTGCCAGAACCTGATCGAGATCGGCCCCGGTGAAGGCACACTGGCGGCAGCCGTACTCAAGAATCTCCCGTGGCATCTGCGCTGGCGGACACGGCTGCATCTGGTGGAAACGTCGGCACCGCTCGCCGAGCGCCAGCGCAAACTCTTGGGCAAGCGTGCCACCTGGCACCGCAGCGTGAAGGATGCACTCGCGGCCTGTGGTGGCAACGCGGTGATCTTTTCCAACGAGCTAGTGGATGCATTCCCCGTCCGCAGGTTTCAAAAAACCACCGAAGGCTGGCAGGAAATGGCCGTTCATTTCGACACGCAGCGCCGCGCCCACGAGTCGCTGCTCCCCCCGTCCCTCTTGCCTGATTCATCAGCCTTCCTCGAACCTCACGCGCTTGGCCAGTGCATCGAAGTTCACGATTCCTACCGCCGCTACCTGCGCGAGTGGCTGCCCGCATGGAAGTCCGGACGGATGCTGACGATCGATTACGGTGCCACCGCGGAAACCCTCTATCACCGCCAACCGCGTGGGACGACCCGTGCCTACCTTCTCCAACAGCGGCTCGAAGGGCCCGCGATCTACGACAACCCAGGCCGCCAGGACCTCACCGCCGATGTGAACTTCACTGACCTCCAAAACTGGAGCCGACCTTGGGTCCGAGATCAAAGGCTCATGAGCTTTCGAGAGTTTCTAGCCGATTCGCTCAATTTGAAGGACCCGGTCGATCGTGCACTGGCTGACGACTGCGGGGCCGGTGACGCGTTTCTCGTGCTAGATCAGCGGCGATAAGGCCGTGTAAAATTCAGTTCCCGCCGCGCCCACCCCACATGCCTCTGCCAGAAAGGATGCGTTCTTTTTGCGGATCGGGTAGAGGCGACGCCTCAATGTAGGCGGCGGCCGAAGTTGGGTCTTCTTTCATCCAACGGATCGCCGCGACGCCGACCGTGCGATTGCGGTCGCCTTCGTCGCTGATACTTTCCGCGACTTTGATTAAATCCGTGGGAGCACTGGTGTTGTTACCCCAGACATAGAATTGAGCCGCGCTATCGCGGATCGTTCCCGGCTCGAAGGAGTTGACATAGGCGAGCGCTGCCGCCGGATTTTTAGCGACGAATACTGGCATCAACTGGTGCATTCCATCGCGCTGGGCGCTTTCACTATCCTGCAGCTTGAGGAGATCCGCAGCGGCTTGAGGATCCTTGCGCGCGAGGTCGCGCACCACATCGGGGATCAAGCGGTCTTTCGCATCCCCCTCCGCCATCAACGCAAGCTGCCTGGCAGCCGCACTGGGATCGATATTAGAAAGTCCGCCGATGGCCGATGCCAGAGCCTCGGACTGATCTGCTGCGGGCAGCGTGCGAATCCATGATTGGGCGGCTTGGAAATCGAGTTCGCCGTATTGCGCTGCCACGGAATGATAGGCGGCGGCGCGCTGACCGGGGTCGATCCCGCCGACCATTTCCGCCGCCTTGCGCGGATCGGTTTTGGCAATTTCCCCCAGAACGGTGGACATGGTTTGTTCCTGATCGGTCGCCAGCGATTTGGCCCAGGCAGCGGCTGCGGTGGGATCTTGGCGTGCCCACTCGCCGGCAATGATCGAAGCGGCAGACTGCCCGCGCCCGCCCCCCATTCCCATTCCCATCATTGCAAACTCACGCGGGTTGGCGGCATAATACCTCGCCGCAGCGGCAGGGTCGACGCTGGACCAGCTCTTTAGAATCGTCGGGCGAACCATTCCTCCGCCCATGCCCATCGTATTGGAAAATGCCATCGCGGCCGTGGGATCGACTTCCGCCCAGCGGCCGAATAACAGAATCGAAGCCGTCATCCGCTCATCCATCGGTAATCTCTCCAATTTGCCCGCTTCTTCGGCGAGCTTCTCAGCGCTGAGACCGGCGTAAAAGTCCATCAGCGCCTTGATGCGGTTCGTGCTCCCCGGCAAGCGCCCGATTTGTTCCACACTGGTGGGACGCTTGGTCTTTTTGATCGAGCTCGCGACGGACACCTCGTTGCGGCTGAGGGATCGGTTTCGGGAGTTCACGTGTTGCTCGATCGCTGACGGGCTGGCCGCGCCAGAGTCTTTTCCAGAAATATAGCCACCAGTGGCACCAACCCCCAACGCGGCAACAGCAATGACCCATGGCGTTTTCTTCATACGAGTATGATTAGGTGAACCCTGAGTTCTTTCAAGGGTTGCGTGTTATTTCAGAATCTCGCAAATCGCGCGGACCCTGCGACCGACACAGGATTGCCGAAACGACCGTTTAGAATCCACGGTACACCTTGATTTCTTGAGAGTTAATTCCTCTTGATCTAGGGCACTGAATTTGGAAAAACTATTTCCTCATGAAGGCATCCTTGCTCCTTGTCACGTTGTCGGTCGGCCTCGCCAGTCCCTGTGCGTTTGCGGCCAAAGACAGCACCAAGCCCGCCCCTAACCCTAAGGCCGAAAAACCAAAAGCTCCGGCGGCCCAAGGCTACACGGTCAAAGCAGGCGATAACTTTGCGAGGATCGCCCGCGCACTGGGTACCACTTCAGACAATTTGGTCAAAGCCAACGGCCTCACCCCCGACGCCATCATTCGTCCGGGCCAAATCCTCAAAATCCCGGCCAAGGCAACCGCCAAGGCCGCCACCCCCGCCAAACCGCAGACTGCACCCGCTAGCAAAGGCACCGGAAACACCCATCAAATTCAGGCTGGCGATACCTTTTTCAGCATTTCTAAAAAATACGGCATCAGCGCGGCAGCCCTTGCCGCCGCCAATCCCACGGCCGTTCCGACCGCCCTCAAACTGGGCCAACTCATTAACCTGAGCGTCGCCACCGCACCCGAGCCAGAGAAGGCCGAACCCGATGCCGCCGCTACAACGCCCCCCGCAACGGAACCCGCAGCCCTGACGAAAAAAATCGCCGTTCACGAGACTCCAAAAACGACCCAGCCCACCGAGGAGCCACCCTCTGCCAAGTTACCTACGCCCGTGGCACCAAGCGTCGCCCCGCTCGAGACGAAACCCGTTGTCGAAACCAGCAAGCCGCCTTCGCCAGAGCCCAGTACTCCCACCGATCCACCCGCCACTGCCGGACCCAAATACATCAACGCTACCGTCGACAGCGAAATTACGCTTGGCGATTTTGCCGCCAAACACGGTGCCGATGCCAAGCGCCTCAACGAACTCAACGGCCTCGATCTCACCGCCGAAACCGTCCTGGCCAAAGGCTCGGAACTCATCGTTCCCGTCCAACCTTGAGGCGCCTCCAACACGATTTTTCAAGCGGCAGATGATTCGATTTTCGATTTTTGGTATCCCTGTTGAAATCCAGCCGTTCTTCTGGATTACCCTCATCATCCTTGGCGGTGCCATGGCCGCAGATAGTGCCGCGGCCATTTTCCGGATCGGCCTGTTTGTGCTGGCGGGTTTCATCTCCATCCTTCTACACGAACTCGGCCACGCCTTGAGCGCCCGCGCGTATGGCGCATCCAGCGCAATCACCCTCCAGGCTTTCGGCGGATTCACCGCCTACACAGGCGTCCGTTTGAATCGCTGGCAGAGCTTTCTCGTCACCGCAGCGGGTCCTGCAGTTCAGCTAGCCGGCGGACTGGCGGTGTTGCTGTTATTACCTTATCTTCTCCACCTCCAGCCCGACGGCCGCTACTTCCTCAAGACCCTGATGTTGATCAGCTTATTCTGGTCGGTACTCAATCTGCTCCCGGTCCTACCTCTCGACGGCGGCCAGATGCTACATGCCGCGCTCGGCCCCGACCGGATCAAAATCACGCTGTGGACGACCATCGTCGTCGCGGCCGTGACTGGCGTGTGGATGTTTGTGGCCACAGGCTCAATTATTTTTCCGATCTTTCTAGGAATGTATGCTTGGCAAGCCTTCCAAGCCCTTCGCGAAAACCGCAAGTCCTAACCATTTTTTCGGTGTAAGATGGCCCTCATGACTCCGTCCGTAATCGGCGGATCTCACTCCGCCACCCCGCCTTAGAAATCTTTGTTCGACTCATATCCGCTTCGGTGTTGCAAACTTCCGCGCGAACTACCAAAAGGCCGGCTCCCACAGAGCAACGCTATCTAACAGGCACGCGTTTTTTCTCTAACGAAGCTCGAGCTGGTTCGAAAAATTTACCAACCTAGATCAAACATCCACCCCACCGGTACACCCTTTCTTCATGGAAACAATCATCAGACTTCCCGACACCAACACGCCCAGCACCATCGCGGAAATTCTCGCGTCGCTGCGCAAAGAACACTTCGAGCCGCGCCATGAGTCCAAGGCTTGGGGAGACTGGATCTACCTTCAAAGCTACACCACCGTCATCAGTATCGAATGCGTTCGCGGCCTGAGCAGTTCCGCCACCATCGAGCACGGCGAAGGCGAAGAGGAGGGTGAACCGACTGCCTCGTTGTTTCGTGCCTTCGGCCGTCTCGGCTGGCAAGGCATCGACGACGATGGTGAATTCCCCCTCGGATAACGCGCGCAAGCGCCTGCATCAGTAGCAGGTGACTCAGTCCGCCGAATCAGCCAACTAGGCACAATTCCTGCTTGGCTCAGACATCTCACTGACGTTTATTCTGCCGCCCGCTCTATGGCCATCGCCATGGAGAGGGATTTACTGAATTTCTGATGAACGCGTTTTACCACTCAAGCACCCCGCTCGTCGCCGGATCTTTGCACCGGCTTTCCCAAGAACACGACAATTGCGGCATGGGCGCGATCGCCCATTTGCAGGGGAAACGCAGCTATCAGATCTTGGATCATGCGTTGACGTCGGTTTGCTGCATGACGCACCGCGGTGCGGTGGATGCGGACATGAAGACGGGCGACGGCTCGGGCGTGTTGGCGCAGATCCCCTACCCGCTGTTCCGCAAGGCGGCGGCAAAACTGGGCCACACCCTGGAAAACGATGCCGATCTGGCGGTGGCGGTGTTCTTTTTCCCTGCTGAAAACGCAGAGACTGTCGCCACGATCAAGGCGCTGGCCGCTGAAGTGACCGACAAACGCGGCATCGCCCGCATCGGCTGGCGCGAAGTGCCGGTGGACGTCGAGGCACTGGGCAAAATCGCGCTCGCCAGCCGCCCGCAGATCGAACATTTGCTGATGACCCGCCCTGCCGGGATGGATGCCGACCAGTTCGAGCGCCAACTTTACCTTTGCCGCCGCGAGATCGAGCACCGCACCAAGGAGATCCAGGGCTTCTACATGCCGTCGTTCTCCAGCCGCTTGATTTCCTACAAGGCGCTGGCGATGCCGGCCGCCCTGCGCGCTTTCTACCTAGATCTGAACGATCCGGATTTCGAAATCGCGATCGCGCTTTATCACCAACGCTTCTCCACCAACACCTTCCCTGCGTGGCCG
>CALPMD020000016.1 GCA_943324575.2 Akkermansia muciniphila | reverse complement strand
GGTCTGGGCCATCACACCCATCGCTAGAAGGCTGACTCCCATGCCCGCCGAACCTAACAACATCAGCGGGCGGCGTCCCCATTTGTCGACCGTCGCGATGGCGACCACGGTGAATACGACGCAGGACCCGTTGATGATAATTTGGGTGAGGAGACCAGCATCTACACCGGTTTCGGCACTGAGGTTCTTGAAGATGGTCGCGCCGAAGTAAAGAAACACATTGATGCCGGTCACCTGCTGGAGCACGGCAAGAGCGATACCAATCGTCAGTGGCACCCGCAAACGCCGAGAGAACAGCTCTCCCCAGGTACCCTGTTCCTGCGACAGCGCCGACTTGATGCTGTCGAACTCGGTGGTGGCGAACGCTGGTCCGGCGACTTTTTCCAGAATCTGCTTCGCCTCATTCTCACGCTTGCGTTCGATCAGCCATCGTGGGCTTTCGGGAATCGGTATCAGCAGCGCGGCAAACAGCACGGAAGGTGCGATGCCGGTGGCAAACATCCAGCGCCAGCCGGTATTGATGATCCACGCCTGGTTTTCAGCAAGCGCGGGATCTCCGTGGGCGTGGGCGATGAAGTAGTTGATGAAGGCCGTGCCCGCAATACCGATGACGATGGCGATCTGGTTGACCGCTACCATGCGCCCGCGAATGTGGGCAGGTGTGATTTCCGAGATATACATCGGAGTTGAGATGGATGCGATGCCTATGCCGAGACCACCGATAATACGGAAGAGGATGAAGGTCTCAATGTCATTGGGGATGGCCGTGCCGATCGCCGAGATTAGAAACATCAGTGCGGCAAGAAACATCGCTGGCTTACGTCCGAAACGGTCCGAAATGGGACCAACCAACAACACGCCTGCGGCGCAACCGACGAGTACACAACCGGAGGCCCAGCCTTTCATGAAATCGCTCAGACCGAACTTGGCGGTCATTGGTTCGATGGCGCCGGAGATAACACCGGTGTCGTAACCGAATAAGAGTCCGCCGAGAGTGGCGACGAGACAGATCGGTAGAAGATAGGCGAGGTTGGTGGATGGTGGGTCTGTTTTCATGGGTTTGAAGTGCTGAGAGTTTCAAAATTCATCGAAGGCGATCTGGCTGGCGGAGACGCCAAGACCATCGAGCATCTTTGTGCAAGCCTTGATCATCGCGGGCGGCCCGCAAAGGTAAAATTCGATCGCACGAGGGTTATCGTGACTGGCGAGGTAATGATCGAGCACGACCTCGTGGATGAATCCGCTGGGGCCGCTCCATTCATCTTCCGGCAGCGGGGACGACAATGCGGGATAAAATTGGAAATTCGGGTGATTCGTGGCAAGTCTTTCGAAATATTCCTGATAGAAGAGCTCCTGACCTGAACGCGCTCCGTACCAATAACTTACGCGGCGTGCAGTCTTTGCAGTTTCGAACAAGTGCGAAAGATGAGCCCTCAATGGTGCCATGCCAGCGCCACCACCGATGTAAACCATTTCCTTTTGCGTCGGCTTGATGTGGAATTCGCCGAAGGAGCCGATCGCAGTGATTTCATCGCCCGGTTTCAGGTGGAACATATAACTTGAACCGACGCCCGGAGGACAGTCTTGCCCTGGGGGCGGAGTGGCGATGCGGATGTTGAAGCGCATCATGTTCTCGACGTTACGGTTGGAGGCGATTGAGTAATTGTTCCGTTGTCCGCCGTCTGGATTGCTGGCGATGAGGTCGAAAACATGTTGGTTACGCCATACCGTGGCGTAAGGTTCCGGAATGTCGAAATCCCGGAAACGGATTTCCTCAAACGCCGGGATGTCGAACTGAAGGTAGTCGCCGGGTTCGAATGCGATGTTTTGTGAAGCATCCACTGGCTCCAGTACCAACTCCTTGATGAAGGTGGCGACGTTGGCATTGGATACAACGCGGAAACGCTGTGTCTTGGGCTGGCGCGCGCCGCAACCACCGGCACGGGCGATGTTGAGCCAGAGTCGGCCTGCACGTTCTTCGAGGGGATAGGTCGCCAGCCCGCGGCAGATTGGAGCGCGGGCTGGTGAGCCATCGGCAAGATTGAAGCGACCGTTGTGCTTCGGGCACTCGATGGTGCCGCCGACGACTAGACCTTCGGCCAGGTGGTTGTTGCCGTGGGTGCAGATGCCATCTGTGGCATGCAGGTTGCCGCTCGCGTCGCGGACAAGGGCGAAGGTTTTCCTGCCGTGGTCGAAACGAATCACATCTTCACGGTCGAGATCGATGGCGGCACAGACCTCGATCCAGCCGTCGGCATCGGGCTTGATTTCCTGGGAACGAAGTCCATCAGGTACCAGCTCTTTCTTGCTGGGAAGCTTACGTTTCACATGATAGGCGGGATCCTTGGCCTGCCGCAACAAGGTCGGAAGGATCTCCTTCCAGGCTGATAGAATTGAAGGGTAGGGCGGCGGGCAGTCATCCTTGATCTCCTCATGAAGCTTGGCTAGCGCGTGATAGGGCACCAGCGGGTACATGTGGTGTTCGAGGTGATAGTTCATGTTCCAGTAGATGAACCGGCTCACGGGGTTCATGTAAACTGTCCGGCAGTTCAAGCGGTGATCGAGCACGTTCTCGGCAAGACCGGCATGCTGCGGCGTGTTTTGAAGGATCATCAGCCAGGTCCCGAAAAACTGCGGCAGGACAAACAGAAAAACAGGCACCCAACTTTGGAGCGCGATGGCTGCGGCGATCACCACGACATAAATCGCGAGGTAGATGCGGGCGCGTAGATATACTCTCGAAAACTCATTCTCGGGAATGAAGGTCTTTTCTTCGGCGGATATCCGGCCGCTGGCGTGAAGTAGCAATTTTGGAAAGAAACTCCGGTATCCGCCCGCGTTCACGAGACTGAGGACGTGTTCCAGCAGGTTTGTCGGCCGGGTGACTTGGATTTCCGGATCGCGGCCGACGATGATGGTATCGCTATGGTGGCGGGTATGACTCCAGCGCCAGACGATCGACTCGCGCATGACCATGAACGATGCGATCTCGTAAAGAACGCTGTTCATCCAGTCGGTCTTGAAGGCCGTGCCGTGGCCGCACTCGTGCCAGCGGGAATCGGAGCCGGTGCCGTAAAACGTCGCGTAGATGAAGTAGGGCAACGCCGCCCACCACGATCCCCACAAGGCCGCAGTGGCCCAGCCGGTGAACAGGAGGATGGCAAACAGAAGGGCCGTGTCGCGGATGGCGGGGCCGTCCTTTCGTTCGAGCAGCTTGCGGAGAGCCGCGCGAGGTACGGGGCTCTGATACCAATCGGCTTCGGCGAGTCCGCGCTCGATGGCACGGGACGCCTCTTCGCCAACCAGGCTGTAATCGAGGTGAGTCGGCGGCTTGCTCAGGGTTATGGTGTCGTGGCTCATGACTTAAAGATATTGAACTTTCCGCCCCAAGAAAGTCTTCTTGCCAAACGACAAAAAGTGATCGAATTTTGTCCTGATGTTCGAGAATCTAAAACTGAGCGATCGGTATGACGGCTTTTTATTCCTAGCGGAAGCGGCGCGCAATCCGCCAGTGATGAGAAGCCATCGCCATGTAGAACTTGAACTGAATCTGGTGGTGCAGGGTTCCATCACTTACGTGGTCCGCGGCAAGCGTTTCACTTTTGGCAAACGCACACTGCTCTGGATGTTTCCCGCCCAGGAGCACCAACTGGTGGACCGCTCACCCGACGCGCTGTATTATGTGGCGGTCTTCAAGCCGGACCTGATCCGCGCGGCGTGCCGAAGCACCCAATACGACGATCTTAAACGCAGCAATTTGAAAGGCGAGGATGGAGTGCTCAACACGATACTCGAACCGGGAGCCTTCGATCTGGTAAAACGCACGATGGACACGATGATGGTTGGCGCTCTTGATTCGGACCTTTTGAACCGCGAGGCCGGGTTCGGGGTCGCCTCGGCTTTTTCCTTCGAACATGGCGATCCCGATGCCTTGAACGCGGGCCTACGGCATCTCCTGTTGCTTTGCTGGCGCCACCAAATGGCAGGTAGCGCGTCCGACGCAGCGGTGGCGCTTCATCCCGCAGTGCTGAAGGCGCTTGGAGTATTAGGCAAGGGAGACTGGGATGGCGGCCTCGCCGGATTGGCGCGTCATTGCGGCGTGAGCGAGGCCTATCTGAGCCGGGTTTTCGCGCGACAGATGGGGATTTCGTTGGGGCGCTACCGCAACTCCGTACGCCTCGGCAGGTTTTTGGAACTCTGCCGCCAAACTGGACACAAAACGATGCTTGAAGCGGCTTATGGCGCGGGTTTCGGTAGTTATGCGCAGTTCTACAAGATTTTTGTCCAAGCCTACGGGACAAGTCCGGGGGCCACGATGAAAAGGAGGCTGTGATAGAAGTTTTTCATCAACGCAGCCAAGCGCATTTGGTGCGGAGCGAGTCGCCTCCCCACGCCACATTTCAGGCGCCGACCGCCTTGGTGAACGTGCCTAACAATTACTGCCAGAGTACCGTCGGCAAAAAAGGCACGTGATCAATGGGAGACGCGTGTGCGGTCGCCGGAACCGAGGATGCGCACGCGGTCGCCGATGTAGAATGGTTCGCGCGGGTTGACTTCTTGGACGATGGCGAGCGAGCCACCGCCGTCGAGGCGGACGGAAATCTCAATGCCGTTGCGTGAAGAAGCTGCCTGCTGGGCATGCGAGCCGATCGCGCTGCCGACTAGGGCGCCACCCACTGCACCTGCAGTGTTGGCCGCGCGGCCGCCACCGATGTTGCTGCCGAGGAATCCACCGGCAAGGGCGCCGACGAGGGCTCCGCCTTGATTGCCTCCCTCGATTTTTACGGGGCGGATCGAGGTGATGCGGCCGGTTTGTACCGACTGGGCACGGCCGGCTTCGCCACGGGAGTAGGTGTCACCAGTCAGGCTGTCCTGTGCGCAGGAGCTCAGCAGAATAGCAACGGGCAATGCGATAAGAAGTTTAGAACTCATGGTGAGTCAACCTACACCCGGCATGGGCTGGATAGCAAGTCACAATTGGGGCTGCGGTTCGTTGGCAGCTATCGATTTTCCAAGGGGGTGACACCCTTTTTTAGGATGATATTGCCGTATTTAGCCGTCTCGCCGGTCATGACCACGGCGTAAGCATGGCGGGCGCGCTCGTAGAAGGCGAAGCGGTCGATGTGTTGGATCGCGGGGGCTTGCGGGGCGTGTTTCAGGATGGGGACGAGATAGGATTTTTCGACGGCAGGATCCAGCGTGTCTCCCTCCACGGCCTCCATCATCACCAAAGGGTCAGGGGAGTAACTGTCGATTTCAAACAAGGGCAGGATCGCATTGAGCATCTCTGGCACGCGCAGGCCATCGGCACGCAGCACTTTTGGATTCATGCTGTTTCCAGGGAAGTGGGCATCGGCCAGCACGATTTCATCGCCGTGGCCCATTCGGCAAAGTTCGGCGAGGAGTTCGGGCGAGAGGAGTGAGGATATTCCTTTGAGCATCGTAGGTAGCTAGATTGACGGTGAAGAGGCTCCCACCGAATTGGACATCCGACAAGCTCGATCCTTTCTTCAGTGAGGCAAGACGACCAACCGCAAGTGCTGTGGTTTGAGATTGCCGGATTGGGTCACTGTCGGGTAGAGTGATCGATTGTGTCCCCCCATCTAAACGCTGACAAACTATCGCTGGCCCTTTCCCTGGAAGAATTGCCGACTCTGGCCGACCTGCAGAGTCGATGGCGCGATTTGGAACTTCGTGCACAGCCGAGTTTTTACACGTCTTGGGCATGGATCGGTGTCTGGCTGGAACTGTTGCCGCCAGACATCCGTCCTCGCTTATTGGAGGCGCGGCACGACGCGCAGGTGGTCGGCATGGCGGTGGTCGTCTGCGGGCCACCGCGCAAGAAGTTTGGATTCACAATCTGTCAGACAGCCTATCTGCACGACACGGGGCGGCCCGAGTTGGATATTTTATGCATCGAGCATAACGACTTTCTGCTCGATCGTGGCCATGAGGCGGAGGTACGCAGCGCCATGCTGAACTATTGGCTGGGCCATCTGGACGGTGCATCGGAGGTGATTCTGCCCGGTTTAGTTGGCAAAGGCTGGCCGCCAGATGCCTTGGGCGGCAATTGCGGCAGGATGAAACGCGTGGATGCAGCAGATCGCTCGTATGCGGTGGATCTCAGGGCGGTGCGCGAGGCGGACGGCGATTTTTTACAATTGATCCGCCCCAGCATGCGCACGCAAATTCGCCGCAGCATCAAGGAGTATCGCCGCTGCGGCGAGGTGGTGCTGGAGGCTGCAGCGTCGGTTGGGCAGGCGTTGGCATGGCTCGAGCGCTTGGCGGAGTTGCACCAGGCACGCTGGGTGGGGCGCGGTCATCCCGGTTGTTTTAGCAACGCGTTTTTCACGCACTTTCACCAGACATTGATTGCCCGCCACTTGGCGGATGGTGGTGTCCAGTTGCTACGAATCCGGGTGGGGGAGAATGATCTGGGTTACCTCTATGCTTTTGTGCGCGGCGGGCGGGTCTATTGCTATCAGTCCGGCTTCGACTATGGATTGATCGAGAAGCACGCCCGGCCCGGACTGGTCGCCCACGCACTGGCTGTGGAGTATAATGCGGTACAGGGCTACGACGTCTATGACTTCATGGCTGGCGACATGCGCTACAAGAGGGATCTAGCGACTCTGGATGAGCGTATGACCTGGACGACCCTGCGCACCCCCTCATGGCGCTTTGAATGCGAAGCGACCGTGCCGCGGGTGGTATCCGCCACGCGTCGCTTGCGGCAAGTATGGCGGCAAGGACGGCTCTGGGGGCAGCAGAGGATAGGCCAAGCGATCACCCAGACTTCAGAAGGATGCTAAGCATTCGATTCGCCGGTGGAGACCATCGGGGAAAATGGGTGGTGCGACCAGATCTGGCCTCTCTTCATGCGGGGGGTATGCCTCCGATGAATTTGGGTTCCGGTGGCGGCTCCTGAGGATGGCCGATGGCCTGCGGTAGCCCACTCGTCAGCGAGACATAATCCGTCCTGCGTGGGGCGACCATCTCCAATCCCTTGCCCGTGATGATGTATTCGCGGATGTCTTTGCTGTGATTACCACCCCGCATTTTGATCACGACTAGGACTTTGCGGAGCTGGCCATCGATCTCCACATAGCGCATCCGGATAATGTCATCCGTCAGGTACGAGATCGCATAGTTGCTGAATGACAACGCGGAAAAGTTGTCCTCCACCTCGACGGTGCTGAGAATAGTCACCCCCGCCCGCGTTAAGACACCGATCATTCGATAGAGCGATTCGCGGTAGTCCGTACGGAAGCTCGGCGCCAGCGCCATCTCGAATCCACCCAACGAGTCGATCACCAGTCGCTTGGCGCCCGTCCGGTCGATGGCATCGAGAATCTCTTGCATCGTTTCGTCCACGGATAGATCGAGCAGCCGCAGGTAAAGGATTTCGAGTTTACCACTCGCAAGCGCCGGTTCGAATTTTAATCCGAATCGGTCGGCGCGGTTGGCGTAGCCCTGCACGCGCTCTTCAAAGATCGCCATGATTGCCGATTCTCCTTGGCGTAAGCCTTCGCCGATGAACTGCGTCGCCAAGGAGGATTTGCCACACCCAGATGGCCCGGCAACCAGCAGACTGTCGCCCTCGAAGACGCCACCGTTGAGCATTTGATCTAACTCGGGGATGCCGAGTGAGATCTGGATTCGCTTGGAAATCGTCGCCGATTCAGGCTGTCTGCCGATCAATCCCAGCGTCCGCGAAAATGCCTGCAAGCCGTCCTCATCGATTCGCACTGTGTGCAAGCCAGGCACCGATTTCTGGCCACGAAGTTTGATGATTTGCAATTTGCGCACCACCGAATTTCTTTCCACCTCCTGCGATAGCCAGAAAATCCCGTCGGCAACGTTGAATAGCGAATGCTCGCGAATCTCCTCCCGCTCGTACTCGCCGACCAAAAAGGTGGTGGCCTCCCAGGCGGCGAGGAACTGGCCGAGCTTTTGGATAAACATCAGCAACTCGACGGCCGCTGATGGCGAAACATTGGCGCGCTCCACCGAGCGGAACGAATCCACAAACACCAGCCCCGGGGCGACCGCTTTCACCTGGCTGACAATTTCATCAAACACCGCATTCAAATCGCGCTCGATTAACACGTCGGACAGGTTGAAAAACCGTACGGCCGTGCCCACCTTCGTGGCGTCGTAAAACGAAAATTGCTGCTGGTAGCGCATCATTTTCAGGGCCGGCTCGCCGAGTAAGGTGAAATAAAGCGCCGGCCTCTGCTCCGTCCCAACGGTAAAAGCGATCTGATGCGCCGTCGTGGTTTTGCCACAGCCGGGCGTCCCCGCGATGAGGTTGAACGAATATTCCGGGATGCCGCCCCCTAAAATTTCGTCCAGGCCGCGCACGCCCGTGGGCAGCTTGCGAATCAAGGCTTTTACAGGCAATTCTTCCAAGGTTGTCACCTTTTCGGGTTGAGCTGTATCAGGGTTCGTTTTCATTTTTTCACTCCTTCGTTCATGTTCAAATCCTTGCTCGACACTTTGGGCCAGACATCTCGCAGCATCCGCAGCGTGAAAGACTCGCCGAGGAAGGTGATGAGTTGTTCAAGCACGTATGCAATGAACACGACCTTGCCCTCAAAAATAATCTCCACCGCCATGGGTTCTTTCAGCTCGCCCAATTGGTAAAATAGCCCTTCACTGTTCACACTGATCTTTCCCAACCACGTCACTTCTTTCCCAGCTTGCGCAAGTGCTCGCTCAAGCATCACCTGAAACCCGTAATTCCCCATCAGGGTGATAAAATGGGGACTGAGTTTATCGATCACCGAGAAAGCGATTGGGTTTCCATCCACGGACTGTGGATTGGCCTCGGCTTCGTAAGCGATGAGCTGTTTGGCGAAGTGCCGCATCGGTGGGGTGGCGAGGCTCATCTCAACAAGGGTTTGAGTTGGGACACCCCATGTTCGGGTGTAAAAATCGGACATCATACATACCCCAACCGCTTGGTGAATGCAAGGAGTTTACGGTAGCCCAACTGCAAAGGAGTGGAATCCATGCGCTGGCAGTCGCATTGTGGTCTTCACGCTTGTATATTGTCTCGAGAGACCGGAGTCTCAACCCATGCCTGCAGCGTCTGAAGCCGATCCTCGGTTCAATGAGTTCATCATTCTCCAAGCCCAAAACGCCGGGCTCTTCCTCGGTCAAATCCCAAATCCCCACAGCGGCGAGAAGCAAATCAACCTGCGTGCCGCCAAATCCGTGATCGATTCGCTCGAAATGCTCGCTTCCAAAACCCGCGGAAACCTGACAGGCTCCGAAGAGAAGCTACTGGCCACCGCGCTCGACAATCTTCGTCCCCTTTTCCGGGCCGCCTTGGATTCCACCAACCGCTGATTTTATCCTATCACCATGAACTTCGATCCCTTTCACATCGGCAATGTCCCCGTCGGCGGCCCCGCTCCTTTTTTCATCTTGGGCCCCTGCGCTCTTGAAAGTGAGGCGTTTGCTTGGGAAATGGCCCATTCGCTCAAGGAAATCGCGGATCGCACCGGGATTCATTTCATTTTCAAAGCCTCCTTCGACAAAGCGAACCGCACCTCGGTGGGAGCCTTCCGCGGGCCTGGGGTCAAAGAAGGTTGCCGGATCCTCGGCGAAATCGGCAAGGCGCTCGGCGTTCCCGTCACCACCGACATCCACACCGCGGAGCAAGCCGCCATTGCCGCAGAATACATCGACTTGCTTCAGATCCCCGCGTTCCTCTGCCGCCAGACGGACTTGCTCGAAGCCGCTGCCAAAACCGGTCGCGCCGTGAACGTCAAGAAAGGCCAGTTTCTCGCCCCGCTCGACACCATCAACATCGCTGGTAAAATGCGGGCGTTCGGCTGCGAACGGTTCCTCATCACGGAGCGCGGCACCACCTTCGGCTACAACAATCTCGTCGTCGATATGCGCTCGCTCTACTGGATGCGCAAGGAGGGGCTGCCCATCATCTTCGACGCCACGCACTCGGTCCAGCGGCCGGGAGGTCTGGGTGGCGCCACCGGTGGTGATGGTGAGCTCGCACCCGTCCTTGCTCGCGCGGCGGTGGCCACCGGCATCGACGGCCTGTTCATGGAAGTCCACTCCGACCCCGCCAACGCCGTGTCCGATGGTCCAAATCAGATCCCTCTCGAATTCATCGAGGACCTACTGGTCAAGCTGATCGCGGTCCATCACGCCTCGCATTGAGAATAGTCTGCATTCGGTCGCAAACCGCTTTCGTAGACTCCATCGACTCTTGATCCAACTTGCCTTGCGCCGCCTCCTTCCAATTTTAGCTGCCTTCGCACCCACCATCGCGTTGGCTGAAAAAGCATCGGTTGTTTCATTGCCCAAGAAGGCAATGATGGCCACCTCATTGCTTCCAAATGGCAGTAAGCTCAACGACGTGATCCTCCCCCGCTACGACGAAAACCGCAAACTGGTCGGTGTGTTGAAGGCTAAGGTGATGACACTCGTCAATCCCGAGCAGATCGCTGGGGAAGCCGTATCGGTCGAGATGCACAATCCAGACCTGAGTCCGCGCGGCCGCATTGATTTGACGCGAGCGACTTTTTACCAAAGCAAAGGCCTATTGGTCACAAACGACCCCACCGAAATCCAATCCGACCGGATGAGGACCTACGCCAACGGCCTTTACTATGCCTTCGATCAAGGCGAAGGCTTCATGCCCGGTCCCGCCACCACGACAAT
>CALPMD020000015.1 GCA_943324575.2 Akkermansia muciniphila | reverse complement strand
CGATCCCCTGCCTCCAACCGCGCCAACGCTGCCCCAAAATCCTCCAGCGAAAACGTCGAATCCACCCGCTGCACCAGCTTCCCAGCCGCCACCCGCGCCGCCAGCTCTTGATAAACCGCCTGCACCTCCTCGCGAGCCGCATTCTCGATCCAGCGGCTCACCCACAAGCCACGCACGCGAATATCGCGGAAAATCAACAAGCCGTTGGGGACCGTCACTGGCTTGCGCCCCATCGCCCCGTAGGTGATGTGGCTGCCGCCTTCCCGCAGTAATTTCATCAGCCGTAGCGCGCTCTCGCCACCCACTGCATTAAACGCCAATGCCGCATTCGCGCCGCCCAGCACTTCTTTCGCCGCAGCGTGGCCACCCTCGTCATCCAGAAAAACCTCATCCGCTCCCAGCCCCGTCAGCTCGTCCATCACCTCGTGTCGCCGCACGAATGAGATGCTACGCAGCCCCAAATCCCGCGCCAGTTGGATGACGCAGCGCCCAACCCCAGAATTCCCCGCATTCTGCACCACCCAGGCCTCCGGTTCCAGCGTTTCAAACCCATGCAGTAAACGCCATGCCGTCGCAGGGTTTACCTTCAGCATTGCCGCTTGCAGCGGATCGACCATCAGCGGCAGTTTGAACAACGAATCTGCCGCGACCGTCGTGTGCGAGGCCCAAGTCGATGCCCGTCGCAGGAAAATCACCCGATCATCCACCTCGAAATCTGCGGAATTGCTAGCCTCCACCACCCCGCAGCCCTCGATCCCAGGTGTCGCGGGAAGCTCCGCCTGAACCCCGTAAGTTCCCTCAATCAAATTCAGGTCGGCTGGATTGATCGGTGCCGCCAGCAGCCGCACGAGTATCATTCCCGGCTCCAAAGTCTGCGAAATCAAAGTATCCGTCTCCAATTCCAGCACCTCTACAGGTTTACCGGTTTGTTTGAAAACCAGCTGCTTTCCAAAAAGGGTTGAATCGTCATCATCCATGGCGGCCCCAATCTACCACAAAATCCCACCCCCCCCAATCCTGAAATGCCCCGCCGAGGTCGTTCTGTTTGGCGCAGTGCGCACAACGTCGAAAAAATGGGATCAGCGTTGACGGAGCGGAATTTTCATACAATATGCGGGCCGTAATCCGCACTTGGAACTATAACTGATCAACCCAATGACTCTCATTCGCCGTTTTTTCACCCTCGCTTTCGCGGCCTCCCTCGCGACCACAGCCGTTGCTGAAGATAGCAAACTGCACATCGCCACCGTCGATATGCAGGAGCTTTTCAAGCAGTACTACCGCACTAACGAGGCGCAGAAGCAAATCAACGTCGAGCGGGCCCGAATCCAGAAGGAAAACAACGAGCGGCTCGCCCGCATCCGCGAGCTGGAAGAGAAGTTGGGGAAACTCCGCAAGGAGCTCGAAGACCCGGCGATCAACGATTCAAAGAAGCAGGCGCTTTTCAAAGATTGGCAGGCGCAGCAGCAGGAAGGCATTGCGCTTGACCGTGAGCGCCGGGAATTCCTGCAGCGCCGCAACCAAGCTCTGAACGAGAAGATGGTTCAACGCATGAAGGGCATACTTGAAGAAATCCGTAAGTTGGTGGAAGAAAAGGCCAAGACCGACAACTTCGACTACGTTTTTGACAAGTCGGGCCTGAGCACTTCGCAAGTTCCCTTCCTCCTCTACACCAAGGATGCCACGGACATCACCACGGGCCTCTTGAAGACCCTCAACAAGGACGCTCCTGCAGGTTCCCTGACGGCGCCTGATGATACCAAGCCTGAAATTCCTGTCGTCCCCGCTCCTGCCGACGGCAAAGAGTGATTCGCCACACCTCTGACCACTCCTGAGTTGGCATTTGCACTCACGCTTTCCGAGCTCGCCCGTTGGGTCGATGGTGACATTGTCCGGGGCGAGCTCGATTTGTCTCTGACTGGGATGGCCGCGCTCGATATGGCGGGTCCGCACGACGTCAGTTTTCTCGGCAACGAGAAGTACCACGGCCAGTTCCTCCAAACCCAAGCCGCCGCCGTCATCGTTCCGCGCGGCATGACGGATGGGCCTGCGGGCTGCGCCCTTGTTGCCGTCGAGAACCCATCGCTCGCATTTGCGGTCGTTGTGCGACACTTTGCGGCAGCTGCGCGCAAGTTTTGCGCTGGGGTTCACCCGCGTGCAGCGGTCGACGCGAGTGCGATTTTTGACGCGAAGAAGGTCTGTATCCACGCGGGCGCCGTTATTATGGCCGGTGTGTCCATCGGCGATGGTACAGAAATCGGGCCAAACAGTGTGATCTATGAGGAGGCCGTGATCGGTAAAGATTGCCGAATTCTCTCCAATGTCACGGTGCGCGAGCGCTGCATTCTGGGTGATCGCGTGATTCTCCAGCCCGGCGCAGTCATCGGCTCGGATGGCTACGGCTATGAATTTTCCGAAGGACGTCACGTAAAAATCGACCAAGTTGGTATCGTCGAAATCGCGGCGGATGTCGAAATCGGTGCCAATACCACCATCGACCGGGCACGTTTTGGAAAAACGGTGATCGGTGAGGGCTCAAAAATCGACAATCTGGTACAGATCGGCCACAACGTCGTCATCGGTAAGCATTGTCTGATCATTTCCCAGACTGGGATCTCGGGCAGCTCTCATCTTGGTGATTACGTCACCTCTGCGGGCCAAGTCGGCATTGGGGGGCATGTGACCATTGGCTCCAAGGCGGTGCTGAGTGCGCGCACCGGAGTGACTGCCGACCTTGCAGGCGGCGAAGTTTATGCAGGTAAGCCAGCCCTCCCAATGCGTGAGGAGATGAAGCTGCAAGTCCTCGTGCGCCGCTTGCCAAAACTCATTGAGCGCGTGAAAGCCCTCGAAGCGTTGCGGGAGTGACCGAGATCCACACCAGAATCCGTCCCTAGGACAGTCAGGATTCACGCACCCATTTAATTCATGGAAAAG
Organism: Akkermansia muciniphila; assembly: GCA_943324575.2. Classification (GTDB taxonomy): domain Bacteria; phylum Verrucomicrobiota; class Verrucomicrobiia; order Verrucomicrobiales; family Akkermansiaceae; genus Luteolibacter; species Luteolibacter muciniphilus_E. The sequence continues at coordinate 8,034 of CALPMD020000015.1, read as the reverse complement.
AAACCCCGGCCCGCCCCCCCAGCCGCAACTCCCGATCACGAGCTGATCGACCACGCTGGCATTATCCGAGTCAGGCCCGATCCAGCTCACGTGCGAGTGGATATTGAGTTCGACCCTAAACGACTGAGCGAGAGCGATGTTCGTAATTTGGTCCAAGAGCACGCCGGGCAAGTCAGCTTGGCGCTCAAGAAGTCGATCTATCGCCTTCAAAGCAACGCTTGTGAAGCGTGCGCGCAGAAATTAGAGACAAAGATCCAAAAAATTCCCGGGGTTCGCCGCGCTTCAGCGACTTACCTCGGCAAGGTCCTCACCGTTACCTTTGATACGGAAATCACCCAAGCCGCGGATATTTCCGAACAGTTGCGCGCAACCGGCGCCGACATCCAGCCGATCGAACTCAAAACCAAGGCCGTACGCCATACGCTCTGGCAGTCCATCCGCTCGGGAGAGGCGAACGAGGAGATTTCCTGCGGGCTCGGACTCCTCTTTCTCATCGCTGCGCTCGTGGTCGAAAAGACCACCGCTGTCGGCCCGACCACGCAGGCGCTTTATCTCGGTGCCTACCTCTTTGCGGGACAGCAGGGAGTCCGCTCCGCCTTTGCCTCGCTGCGCGAGCGTGTGCTGGATGTCGATGTCTTGATGGTGCTAGCCGCATTGGGTGCGGCGCTCATCGGAGCACCATTCGAGGGTGCCCTGCTGCTTTTTCTTTTCAGCTTCTCCAACGTGCTTCAGCGCCATGCGATGGAACGCACGCAGAAAGCTATCGAATCCCTGCTCACCCTGCGGCCCAGCGAGGCATTGGTCAAACGAGCGGGCAAAACCGAAAAGGTCGCGGTCGAAGATTTGGAAGTGGGCGAGATCGTCATCGTCCGGCCTGGCGAACAAATCCCAGTGGATGGTATCATCTCAGAAGGCAGCACCAACGTGGATGAATCGTCCCTCACGGGTGAATCGATGCCCGTTTCCAAGCCTCTCGGCAGCCAGCTCTTTGCCGGAACGATCAACCAAAGCGGAGGCATTGAACTAACGGTCAGCAAGCGCTCGGAAGACTCGGTGCTGGCCCGGATGGTCAAACTGGTGGCCGAGGCTCAGGCGGAAAAGTCCAGCGCCCAACGCTTTCTGGAAAAAGCGGAGCAATACTATGCCGTCGGGGTTATCGCCTTCACTGTCGGCGTATTCCTTGTACCTTATCTACTGAAATGGAATGACTTTCACGATTCATTTTTCCGTGCGATGACGATCATGGTCGTCGCCTCGCCCTGCGCCTTGGTGATCAGTACGCCAGCCACCGTACTTTCCGCCATCGGCGGCGCAGCTCGGCGCGGAATCTTGATCAAGGGCGGGTCCCACCTCGAACGCGCTGCTAAGATCGACATCGTCGCCATCGACAAAACCGGCACTCTAACGGTTGGCAAACCGTCACTAACCGAAATCGTCACCGCAGAGGGTATCCACAAAATCACCGAGCCTTTACCTGCCAACGCACTGGCACTGCTGCGTGCGGCTGCCGCGCTCGAGGCAAAATCAGAACACCCCCTCGCCCACGCCATCGTCAAAAGCGCCACGACCCTCAATATTTCTCTCCCTGCCGCCACCGACTTCCAGTCCACTGCGGGCAAAGGCGCGGAGGCCGACATTGACGCCCAACGCTACATCATCGGCAGCGAGCGACTGTTCCTCGAACTCAACGCCTCAAAGATCGCGCCACTCGCCCAGGCATCACTCCCTCTTCAAGCGATGGGGAAAACCTGCGTCTGGCTGGGCATCCGCGAGGGCGACGCAATCACTGCCCAGGCCGTGCTGGTCATGGCCGATACCATCCGCCCAGCCGCTCGCTTCCTAGCCGATGACCTGCACCGTCTAGGTGTCAAAAAAGTCGTGATGCTCACTGGCGACCAGCGTCTCGTCGCGCAAGCCATCGCGCAGGAAGCGAAGGTGGACGAGGTTTTTGCCGAACTCCTGCCCGAGGACAAACTCGACGTTATCCGCGAGCTCAAAAAAGAAGGCACGGTGATGATGATCGGCGACGGAGTCAACGATGCGCCGGCGCTGGCCATGTCCGACATTGGCGTCGCCATGGGAGCGGTGGGGACAGATGTGGCGATGGAAACTGCTGACATCGTCTTGATGGGCGATCGACTCGAAAACATTGCATTACTGCTGGGCCACGCCCGACACGCGAGACGCGTGCTCTTGCAAAACCTGATTTTCGCCAGTGCCGTCATCGTCATTTTGATCGGTGCGGCGCTTGGCTTCGAGTTACCCCTTCCGCTGGGCGTCGTCGGCCATGAAGGCAGCACCGTGCTGGTCTGCCTCAACGGTCTTCGTTTGTTACTCATTGGCCGCGCCAGTCTTCCTACACTGGCTTAAAATCCAAGCATCGGGACCACGCGGGGCACTTGTCGGCAGGTTCAAGCTGTGCATGATGTACGGCAATGAGCGATTGGAATTTCATGTCAGTGATTATTTGCGTTGGGCTGTTTGCACTTTGGAACGTGGAGCTCGCAGCGACTTTGCTGGATCTAAAAACCTTTCCCAGCAAGATTCCTAAGATCCTAGATGGTCTGATGGACCAAGCGAAGCTCGACCGCGCGCGCGATTATCAACGGACCAATGCCTGCTTCGACATAATCCAGTCGGCCGCCTCGCTGGCGGGACTGCTGGTGTTTTGGTCGCTGGGCGGCTTCGGCTGGCTCGATGGCTGGGCACGCACGCTGGCGCCCGAGCCGGTCATCGCCGGTTTGATTTTCCTCGCCGTCTTGTTTCTCGGCCAAGCCCTACTGGCACTGCCATTTTCGATTTATGAAACCTTTGTAATCGAGCAGAAATTCGGATTCAACCGCGCAACTCCGACCACCTTCATCGTGGATCGCCTCAAAGGGCTGGTGCTAGCAGCCCTCCTCGGCCTGCCTCTGCTGGCAGCCGTCCTGTGGATTTTTGGCAACATCGCCCATGCCTGGCTCTGGGCATGGGCCGTGGTGACTGCCTTCCAACTGATTCTCACCTACTTCGCTCCATCACTGATCATGCCTTTGTTCAACAAGTTCACGCCGATGCCTGACGGCGAACTGAAACAGCAGATCGAGGCGCTTGGCATCCGCTGCGGCTTTCCTCTCACGGGCGTCTTTGTGGTCGACGGCTCCAAGCGCTCGTCGAAGGCCAACGCCTTTTTCACCGGCCTCGGCAAGCGAAAGAAAATCGCCTTGTTCGACACCTTGATCGAGAAAAGCACCCCGCAGGAGTTGCTGGGCGTGCTCGCCCACGAGATCGGCCACTTCCGCTGTGGTCATATCAGACAGCGCCTCGCGGTAGGGATTGTGCAAATGGCTGGGATCTTTTACCTGCTGGGTCTAGCCACCGACCCCCAGGGTGCCTTCGCTCGTCTGCTGTTCGACGCATTCGGGGTGAAGCTGATCTCGCCACATGTCGGACTGGTTCTGTTCAGCATCTTAGTAGGCCCCGTCTCCAAATTGCTTGGGGTCTTGGCCAACGCGTGGTCGCGCCACCACGAATTCGAGGCTGACGCCTACGCGGCGAATGCCACCGGCGACGGGGCCGCCCTCGGTGAAGCGCTGAAAAAAATGACGGCCGACCATCTTTCCCACCCCTCGCCTTCCGCGCTGCGGGTCTGGCTGGACTACTCGCACCCGCCGCTGATTCAGAGGCTCGAGTCCTTACAGCACCCGTCTCAGTAGTCGGTCTGTGATCGATGAACGGAGATCAAAGTCCACGGTACTCTGCTGCTAACCGCTTAGCGGTGGCAATCGTGTTGCGGTGGAGTTTGGCGGTGAACTCAGCCTGACGGTTGTAGCCGCCGCCGTAGAGCACCGCGACAGGAATGCGGTTTTTGATGAAAGCGCCCAGCAACACTTCATCGCGCCGTTGAATGTCTTTGAGAGAAAGCTGCATTTGGCCGAATTGGTCGTTGCGATGGTTGTCCGCGCCGGAAATCCAAATCACCAAATCGGGGCCGAAGGTGTCGAGCGCGCCGGCAAGGCTGACGAAGAGCTGCTTCAGATACATCTCGCCTTCGACGTAGCGAACTGTCTCGATGTCGAGGGTGCTGATGATTTTTTGCGACGGGAAGCTTCGGCCGACGTGGATCGAGTAGGTGAACACGCGTGGATCATCGCCTAGCAGCGCGGCGGTGCCGTTGCCTTGGCGGGCGGCGGTGTCAACGACCATGATCTTGATGTTGGGCTGCTTGTCCTGCAGGTCGCGGATGGCGATGGCGACGTCATTGAAAACCGAGTAGCCCTCACCGTGGCCACGAAACGCGTGGTGGGTTCCACCCGCGAGACAGACGCCCACGCCTTCTGCCAGAGCGGCGTGGCAAGCGAGACGGGTTGCTTCCACCTCAGTGACGCTGCGCTGATAGAGTTTGGCAGTCACAGGCAGGCCTAGCAGGATCTGCTCTTTGCGGTCGAGCAAGCCCGACTCGATCTTGCGGATGTACCCCGACTCATGCACGCGCTGGATGAGGTGGACGTCAGCAGCGCGGACCTCGATGATCTCCTCGGGCCGGAGAATCCCGCCGTCGAGCAGCATGTCCTTGGAGACACGGAACTTTTCCATCGGGAACGGATGCCCCGAGGGCAGATCCAGTTCGAGTTCCTGTGAATAAAAGCAGCGCATTGTCCCGCAACCAAGCAACAGCGAAATGCCCAGGATTCCAAGCGGTAAGTGCGCGGCCATTGCTCTTGCAGGCGGCGGGTCGGCTGTTAGTGTCGAATCGGTTTGGCAACGATTCGAAATACCCAGCTCGACGGCTGGCGGGCTTTTGCGGTGCTGGGAGTGATGTGGCATCACTGGGCACCGAAAGAATGGCGCGGGCCTTTGCCCTTCGAAATCGGGTTGTTCTTTTTTCTAACGCTGACCGGATTTCTCATCACGCGGATTCTGTTGCGCGAGCGGACGCAGGGAGAATGCAGCGGCGAGAAGTGGCGGTCCAAAGCTTATCTGCATTTCCAAAAACGGCGGATGATGCGGATCTTGGTGCCCTGCTATGCGGCGATGCTATTTGCGCTTGCGGTCGGAGCCTCCGACATCCGCCATCATGCTTTTGCCTACTTCGGGCATTGGTCGAATTTCCACATGGCGTTCATGGAAGGGTGGCCATCAGGAACGGCGCACTACTGGACGCTGGCGATCCAGATGCACTTCTATCTGTTCTGGCCACTGTTGGTTTTTTACACGCCGCGGCGCTTCCTAACTGGCGCATTTTTGGCGTGTGTCGCGATCGCTCCGCTGTCGCGGATGATTTTGGACCTAGAGTTTCCGTGGATTCCCCACAGTCAGGCGATCACCATCACCGCGCTGGATTATTTTGGCATAGGGGCCTTGCTCGCGCTCGCGTTAGAGCGCGGAATGAGCGTGGGAGACGCTCGGTTGAAGTGGGCATCCTGGCTGGCCTTTGCCGGATATGCGGTGCTTTATATTTCCGCTGAAATGGGCCAGCGGATCGCGGGATTCTGTTATATCCAGCAAACCCTGCTCTCGCTGGCTTTCGCGGGACTGATTTCATCCACCTTGGCGGGGCTCGGTGGATGGCTCGGCAAGGTGCTGGAGCATTCGGCGGCGCAACAGGTCGGGCGTTTGAGCTTCGGCCTCTACCTGTTTCACACCCCCGTGCCGCTGTTTCTGGGCTACGTGCTACCGTGGCTATGGCTGCCATTTTTCAGCGGACCGTGGCTGATCGTGCGCTTGGCGGCTTATGCTCTGACCTCATGGGGACTGGCCGAACTGTGCTGGAAGTTTCTGGAAACGAAAAGCCCGCCGCCGCGAACCGGCTTGCAGTGAGGCGGCCTCAGGAAATCGCCCGTTTCGTTAGGGCGGTTTTCTTCGGCGCGGCGTTCCGGCTCAGCGGTAAAAACGGCACGATCAGAGAAGCCTCGAAATCAAACACCTCGGAGAAATCCTCGGGTTTGTCGCTGTCCTGCTTGCCAAAAACCTGCTCTTCGATGAGGTGAAACACCATGTCGCCGAGGTCTTGGCATTTGCGAATACCCCACTCGCTCATCAGCGTGGAAGCCATCGGCCCAAATTGTTCGAGTGCGAAGTCGCGGCAACCGGCGAGCAACTCGGGACCGGTCACGTGGCGCGCTTGGCCGCCGTTTTCTTCCGCAATGTGCTTAAGGGTGAAATCCAAGGCGTCCTTGAGAAAAAAATACGCGTGCGGATCAAATCGCTGGTCACGCTTCAGGATCGAAACCACCGACTGTTCGAATTGTTTGGCCTGCATCTGAGTCAAACTATGTCGAGCCGTCAGGCTCCTGTCAAAGCGACTTCTGTCGGTTAGCGTTTTTTGAGGGACTTTTTCTTTTCAAAGCTCACGAGCTTGGGATCAAACGCCTCGGGTTCGTAGCCGGGGTGAGCCCATTCGATTTCGCCATGGAGCGCCTGCATGTACTGGAAAGTACCGCCGAAGTCTTCCGGCGGACAGGCCCGTGCGCCCTCGAGCACTTCGGGGCCACCTTCGCCAGCCATTCTTTTTTCAAAGACGATTTCATGAATCCACTCGTCCGCGAAATCGTAGCGGTAGAGGATACGGATGGGGAGTTTGCGGCGACCGAGAAATTCGGCAACCGTCAGCACCGCTTCGTCTTGAAACTCACCGACGGTTTGATCTTCCAGACCAATGGGGCCGATCACATCAACGAGGCGCTTGCCCTTGCCGTGGCGGAATTCGTGCGGACTCTTGTTGTCCCATCCCATCACCGCCTGCACCGCATCGCTGAACTGTATGAAGGTGACGTCTGCAGAAATCGTAAATCGCCGCCAGATTTGCGGTTGGATTCCGTAGAGAAACACTTTCACCACCACGCGGTTTTCATCCTTGGTCTTAGCCATGCCGCGAGCTTGTGAAGGGTAAGCTGGTAAAAATCAAATCGGAATTCGATCCGTTTGCTGGCGACGATCAAAGGATGCCGACCTGGGCGAGCACCTTGGCAACCGTCCAGATAAAGACGCAGATGAGGGCGACGATGTACACCTTGGCGGCGGTTTCGATGGAAGTGCGAGTCATTGCAGGGGTTTTCTAGGACGCTGGGCGGGCTTCGCCAAGGGAAATCCGTTGGGTAATGGCCATCATTTACCGAGCAAACGAGGCGGCGAGTGAGGCCAGATCCGCTGGGGCCGCGCGATCGGCCGTGAGAATCGCCGCCTTTTGCAGCGAGACAATTTCGGAAATACCCTTGCGCGATAGCTCAAGCATCGCAGTCATTTCCTCCGAGGAGAACACCGCTTCTTCACCGCTGCCCTGGATTTCCACAAAGTCGAGGGCCTCGGTCATCACGACGTTAAAGTCGACAGAGGCAGCCTTGTCTTCGGGATAGTTCAGGTCGAGAACCGGCACGCCTTGATACACACCCGCAGAAACAGCGGCCACGAGTTTCTTGAGCGGAAAGTCTTTGATTTTGCCCTGCGCCATCAACTTGTTGAGGGCGATCGCCATCGCCACGCAGCCACCCGTGATCGAGGCGGTGCGGGTGCCGCCGTCGGCTTGGAGGACGTCGCAATCGATCCAGATCGTGCGCTGCCCGACTTTTTTCAGATCCACGCAGGCGCGCAGGGCGCGGCCGATGAGACGCTGGATTTCCGAAGAACGGCCATCCAGCTTACCGCGGGAAATGTCGCGCGATTTTCGCTCCAAGGTCGAGTAGGGTAGCATCGAGTATTCCGCCGTCAGCCAGCCGCCTTCGACCCGTTGCGCACGCATCCAGCGCGGCACATCGTCTTCGATGCTGGCGGAGCAGATGACGCGGGTATCACCAAAAGAAACGAGCACCGAGCCCGTGGCGTATGGGGCCACATTCGGGATGAAAGAAATCGGGCGAAGTTCATCGTTCTGGCGGCCGTCGGGACGTGTCATGGACGAAGTGAAATCGACCACCCCGCCCGCGGCAAGCGCGGAGAACGATCAGGCGTTGCGAATCTCTGCCACCGCATCGGCCATGCTGGGCGCACGGAAGGTGGAAGACCCCGCCACCATCACGTTCGCACCCGCCGTGTAACAACGCGCAGCGGTGACTGCAT
>CALPMD020000014.1 GCA_943324575.2 Akkermansia muciniphila | reverse complement strand
AGAAATAATGGGATTTTGAGTGATTTTATTAATTATAAATTAGTAATTTGACGTTACTCATTAAAAATAAATGAATAATAATTAAATATTTGTTGATATTTGCTATATTTTGTGTAATATAAAGTAGTTCAAGTGATGCAACTAAAATTAAAATAAGTAAATTAAAATGTTATATAAACACATTAAACCACAAGTCAAAGCCCGAGATATGCATTCCGCATGGAGTCAGGCCACACCCGAAGCATCTTTTGCTTCGACCACGTTATCCCAATACGCCCAGGCCATCCAAGTCGTCACCGACATGGACGCTGAGGTTCGTAACCTCGAAAACTTGGTCATAACCAAAAAAGCAGACAAACTCGATGCCGAGGCGGTGCTTCACACCTTAAACAAACAAATCGTGAATTCTGTCAAAAGTACTCCAGGATTTGGCGAAGATGCATCCATACTGAAAAGTTTCGGATACTTCAGAAGCAGTGAAAGAAAAAGCGGACTTCATCGTGTGCCCGCTGTGCCAGTCGTGGCTGCTAACGCAGCACCTGTCATCATTCCATCAGGGATTGTGCCAGCAGGAATCAACGAAATGGGAGGAACAAACGCCGCCTAAATTAACAATCTCATCGCTTTAATGAACTGGCCACCACTTCCGCAAGGAGGTGGTGGTTTTTTGTTGGAAGCGGGTCTCGCGCAAAGCCGCAAAGCCGCAAAGGCAGAGAAGAGAAATCCCAAAAAGGACGGGTGGAAGTTTTTCTTCGATTTAATTATTAATAATTAATGAAAACTTTGCGGCTTTGCGACTTTGCGCGAGCCTCTCTTTGAATTGAAACGAAACGCGGAGGCGGGGAGAACGCTGAGAAAGACGGAGAGATTTTTTGGAAGAAGATCCTGCTTTATGCTCGGAAAAATCCTGTCTAAAGATCCTGAATTCCAAAAATGGCTTCATTTGCGCGGAATGGCGTCTTCAGGCGATCGATGATTCACGGGCTACTCACTATCGTAAAATCCATTCAAATCGATTCTGGGGCCATTTCTGCAACATCATTTTTTGGGATTTTGTCGAAATTTTGGACTTTTGCCGATCATTCGACCCTCCCCGCATCACGGTTCAGATTTTTTCGAATAACAAACTTTCGCCAACCGCTGGATGTGATCGATCAGTTCAGGGTGGGTGATATTTGAAAAAATCGAGAGGTCGAAGTGATATGGCAGCAAAAGCTCCTCCAACTCGGCCTCAATTTGACTCATCAACTTCTCATCCAACCCATCACCCATGAACGTGAGATCGATGTCAGAACCTGGCCGATAGTTGCCCTTGGCTCGCGAGCCGTACAGCAGGACCTGATCGACGGTAGGAAACTTTGCAAAAACCCCTTCCATCCTCGCCAGCGCCTCATCTGTCAGACCGTATTTCATTCGCCAAGAACTTCGATTTCGAACGGGTGGAGCCGAGCCGCCAACTTGCCAAATTCCGCGACATAATCCGACAGGATGGCGGCGGCGATCTCCTTCATCGTCTCCTCATTGTAAGTGTGGGTGGATAAATTCCGATGCCGAATCATCTCCATCCAGATATCACCATCATCAATCAAACCCTTGGCAAAGGCCTCGCGGGTCACATCCCGAGAGCCAAAAAGATCGTTTGCGCCCCGGGATTCCAAAAAATCCTTGAGAGTATTCCATGCCAGCTCATGGGTGAATTCAAAGGCCTGAACCAAGCCCTGCTGTTCCAAATCCGACAAATCACGCTGCTGCGCCAACTCTGCCGCTTGGGTCAAGTGGCCAAAGGCTTTTTGGTAATTCTGAAATCGCTGAATCCAGCGAGTCTCCGACTTGTGGGTGGGCTGGGTCACGGGTCGATAGTGTACTCTTCTTTCCCAGCCCTTGGAAGTTGAAAATCCTTGGTTCTCCCCCGTTTAATTTCCACCTCAGCGTCTTTCTCCACGTCCTCCCCGCCTCGGCGTTTCGCTTCACCTCATTCAACAACGACAGGAATATCGTCGCTCCGTTCGAGCTTTTCGACCCAGACCACCAGCATCGCCATGTCGGCGGGAGTGATGCCGGGGATGCGCGAGGCCTGGCCGAGAGTGGCGGGACGGATCTCGCTGAAGCGCAGCTGGGCCTCCTTCTTGAGGCCGCGGATGGCCAGATAATCGAGTCCTTCGGGCAGTCGGCGCCCCTCTTGGCGGGACATGCGGTCGATCTGCGCCTGCTGGCGGCCGAGGTGGCCTTCGTATTTGAAGTTGGTTTCCAGCAGCGGCCAGAGTTCCACGTGGAACTCTTGGAGCAGGGATTCGGGCAGGGTTTCCCACGAATTCTCGCCGCGGCGGAACCATTGGTCGAGTTTCACGCCTTCATGCACGGCCTGGCGGACAAAGGATTCGGCCTTTTCGAGGCCCGCGAGTTTCTCCTCCACGCGGCGGACCCGCTCCCCTGTGGCGAGGCCGATCTCGGCGGCCCGTGGCGTGAGGCGGATATCGGCATTGTCCTGGCGCAGCAACAGGCGGTATTCAGCTCGGCTGGTGAACATGCGATAAGGCTCGGTGCAGCCGCGGGTGACGAGATCGTCGATCATCACGCCGAGGTAGGCTTCGTCGCGACCGAGGATAAACTCGGGTTGACCGAGGGCTTTGAGAGCGGCATTGGTTCCTGCGATCAAGCCTTGTCCCGCGGCTTCTTCGTAGCCCGAGGTGCCATTGATCTGGCCGGCAAAGTACAATCCTTCGACCTGCTTGGTCTCAAGAGTGGGCCGCAGCTGAGTGGGGGGGCAGTAATCGTATTCCACGGCATAGCCGGGACGGAGAATCTCGCACCGTTCCAGACCGACGATCGAGCGTAGGAAGTCCAGCTGAACCTCGTAGGGCAAGGAGGTCGAGACGCCATTGACGTAATATTCCAGCGTATGCCGGCCTTCCGGCTCTAGGAAAACCTGATGGCGCTCCTTTTCGGCAAAGCGCACGACCTTGTCCTCAATCGACGGGCAATATCGCGGGCCGACCCCTTCGATCACCCCACAGTACATGGGCGACTGGTGGAGATTGGCCGCGATGACCGCGTGGGTGGTGGGATTGGTGTAGGTGATCCAGCAGGGCATTTGTTCCACGTGGAACCGGGGATCACCCCAGGGATTGAGGGTAAAGATGTCGTTTGCCTCGCGCTGGAGGGTATCAGCCATGAAACTGAACTTCGGCACGGGACTGTCCCCGTCCTGGCGCTCGCACTTGGAAAAGTCGATCGAGCGGCCGTTGAGGCGGCACGGAGTCCCGGTCTTGAAACGCTCGACCTCGAAGCCAAGGCGCTTGAGCGCTTCGGAGACATTGGAGGTCGCATCGCCCATGCGGCCGCCCTTTTCATTGCGGAGGCCGACATGCATCAGCCCGCCCATGAAGGTGCCGGCACTGAGGATGACGGATTTGCCATTGATCTGCATCCCTAGCGAAGTCGTGATCCCGACGATGCGGTCGTTCTCGACCACGAGGTCCGCAACATTGCCTTGGTGGATCTCCACGCCCGGCATCGCCTCCAGTTCGCGCTTCATGCGGAACTGGTAAGCCTTCTTGTCGCACTGGGCGCGAGGCGCGCGAACCGAGGGCCCTTTGGAAGCATTCAGCATCCGCCACTGGATTCCCGTAGCATCCGTGTTCAGTCCCATCGCGCCGCCGAGGGCGTCGATCTCGCGGACCATGTGGCCCTTGGCAAGTCCGCCGATGGCAGGATTGCACGACATCTGGCCGATGGTGTCCAGGTTCTGGGTCAGCACGGCGACTTCAGCGCCCAAACGGGCGGCGGCCATCGCAGCCTCGACACCAGCATGGCCGGCACCAATCACAATCACATCATAGAACTTCGGGTATCGGAACATCTCGGGAAGCCCAAGCTAGCGCATCGCCGCCCGCGCTCAAGCTCGGAAACCGCGGCGTTCCACATGGAACATTCCACGCCCGTCATTTTTGATCGATCTACGCCGCGCTTGAAAAAACCTGATATAAACTGAGATTTTGGCCTAGCCGCGCCTATGAAAATCCTCAATTCTCCCACCGTCATGCACCGCTACCTCCCGCTCAGTCTCATCATCGGACTTCTCATCGCCTTTCGCGTCGTGGGCAGTGTGTTGCCGGAGAGTCAGCCAAACTTCCAACCGCTGGTGGCGTTGTTTTTCTGCGGGGCCTTGCTGGCACCCGGTTGGCGGGGTTTTGCAATTCCTTTCGGGATCTGGGCATTGACCTATCCTCTGGGAATCGGCCCGGTGGCAAATGTTTCGATTTTCATCACCACGCTGATCGCCTTGGGCGTGACCTTTTTGCTCGGTAAGAGTCTGGCATCGCGCAGCTTGCCTATCCTCCTCACGGGTTCCGTGGCGGCGGCGCTGGTCTTTCATCTGATTACCAATGGTGCCGCCTGGCTGGGTGATCCGATGTATCAGAAATCCCTCGGCGGCCTCTGGCAGTCGGTTTGGAGTGGTCCTGTCGGATCAGCCTTGCCATCGTGGGTGTTCCTGCGAAACCTAACCGCAGCCAACGTGCTTTTCACCGGGATCTTTGCCTTGGCACAAATCCGTCTGCCGAAGCCGATGGCTTCTATTGCCAATCCCGTTTTTGCGAAGTAAAGGACTCCTGCCCTTACGCAACCTGCCTATTTTTTCTCATCGCCATCATGACCAGCGCCAGTTCCACCAAACCTGATTTCGCCAGCTCGCCGATCAACCAATCGCTCACCCGCGAGCGGAAGATCGAACTTTTCACGCAGATGGTTCGCATCCGCCGATTCGAGCAAGCCGGACTGAAATACTACCAGGCGGGTAAAATCGGCGGATTCCTCCACCTCTACATCGGCCAGGAGGCCGTTGCCGTCGGCACGATTTCTCTGGGTGGCGCAGACGATCACTTCATCACCGCCTACCGCGACCACGGTCACGCTTTGGCCGTGGGCATGGGCATGAACGAGTGTATGGCCGAAATGTACGGCAAGCAGACAGGTTGTTCGAAGGGCAAGGGCGGATCGATGCACTTCTTCGCTCCCGACAAGAATTTTTGGGGTGGCCACGGCATTGTGGCTGGCCAGACCCCGCTGGGACTGGGCCTCGCATACGGTTTGAAGTATCTCGGCCGCGAAGGTTGCTGCCTCTGCTATCTCGGCGATGGCGCAGTCAACCAAGGCGCTTTCCACGAATCGCTGAACATCGCGTCCCTTTTTGGGATTCCTGTCGTTTACGTGATCGAAAACAACGGCTACTCGATGGGTACGTCCCAAGAGCGTTCTTCAGCCTACACCGGCTGCCTTGCTCAACGCGCCGAGGCCTACGCGATCGAATGGGACGTCATCGATGGTTCCGACGTGTATGAAGTCCGGGCCAAAACCCACATCGCGATGGAGCGCGCCCGCAAGCAGCACAAGCCAACCGTGCTGGAAATCGATACCTACCGCTACTACGGCCACAGTATCGCGGACGCCAACCACAAAAAATATCGGACTCCCGAAGAGATCGAGAACTACAAGCAGAACCACGACCCGATCGCCGTGTTCCGCCGCCGTCTGGTCGACGAAGGGGTTTTCACTGAAGAAGATGCCGCCACGATCAACAAAGCTGCCGCTGAAGAAGCCGCTGCTTCGGTGAAATTCGCTGAAGAATCGCCCGCACCGACCATCGCCGACATCAGCACCGACGTTTACTGGGAATCCGACAACGACACCCCAGCATCAAAAATCGGCCGCCACTTTTTCAACGACTGAGCCGCCGACCCTCACCTTTTCCGCAATCTGCAATCCCTATTCCGCTAATTTTCCATGTCTCGCATTCTCACCTACCGTGAAGCCCTTCGTGAAGGTCTCGATGAGGAACTCGCTCGTGATCCCAATGTCGTCCTGATGGGCGAAGAAGTCGCCCAGTACAACGGTGCCTACAAGGTGACCGAAGGCCTTTGGAAAAAATGGGGCGACAAGCGCGTGGTCGATACCCCGATCTCCGAAGCAGGTTTCATCGGCATGGGAATCGGCGCCTCGATGCTGGGTGTCCGCCCGGTGATGGAGCTGATGTTCTGGTCATTCCATTCGGTGGCTTTTGACCAACTCGTCAGCAATGCCGCTTGTGTGCGCTATATGTCCGGTGGTCTTTGCAATTGCCCGATCGTCGTCCGTGGCCCTGCCAACGGTGGGACCGGTGTGGGTGCGACTCACTCCCACATTCCCGAAGGTCTGTTTGCCGCATTCCCCGGCTTGAAAGTTTGTGCGCCAGCGACTCCCGCCGATGCCAAAGGCCTGATCAAAGCGGCGATTCGCGACAACGATCCCGTGTATTTCATGGAAAACACCCTGCTTTACGGCACCACGGGTGAAGTCCCCGACCTTGAGGATGGCGATTTTGTCGTCCCGCTCGGCTTGGCTGACGTCAAACGCGAAGGCACGGATGTTTCGCTCATCGCCCACGGCCGCTCGGTGATTCAATCACTCGCAGCCGCAGAAATTCTCCAAAGCGAACACGGGATCAACGCCGAGGTTCTCGACCTGCGTTCCATTCGCCCACTCGATCAGGAAGCGATCCTCAAGACGGTGATGAAAACGAATCGGGTGGTTCTCGTCGATGAGTCGAAGCCGTTCGGCGGTGTTTCCGCGATGGTGGCGATGCTGATTCAGGATCATGCATTCGACTACCTTGATGCGCCGATCAAACGCGTCTGCTCGATCGATGCCCCAGCAATCTATTCGCCACACATCGAACATGAGCAGCTTCCGAATCCGAGAAGGATCGTGGAAAAGGTGCTGACTTTAGGCTGATTGTTTGAAAATCGAGATCGAATCGATCGATCTTCAGGGGAAGACGGTTGTGTCTATCAGCCTCAAAAAAGCTCATCGTCTTTTTTGATTGCCAGCACCGCCGTCTCTAATAGCATGGCCGAATGTTGATTCATTTAACAGCACTGATGGGTGCAGCTCTATTAACCCTTGGATTAAGCTCATGCTGCTGCATGTAAATGATCCCCAACCTCCCCCAGTTGATCCCTCCATGAAAAACCTCATTCTAATCGTTTCATTAGCCGCCTTTTCCCTCGGCTTTTCGTCCTGCTGCTCGATGTTTGGCTACACAAATCAATATCAAGGCTACCGGACCGAAACCCGCCAAGTAAAAACATGCCAATATGACATCATCACCGAAAGAGTGGTCAGTCTAGGCGATTCAAAAAGCGGCAAAAGCGGCATGGTCGAAACGATCGAGAAAAAGGTACCGCGATACAAGACTGTGACCAAAAGAGTGCCGGTTTCGCATGGGCCATGCACCCGATACTATTGTCCGGAAAAAGAGCCATGCGGCACGACTGCCGAATCCACACTCAAAATGGCGAGTCCTCAAGGTTCTTCAGGTAGTCCTAACATCGGCTTAATTCCAACCATGAAGCCTATTGCTCCTTGATTGAATTTCCCATCTTTATCGAGGCGCGAAGGAGAGCAATCTCCCCGCGCCTTTTTTTGTTTCACCATTGCTGAGTAAAAAGACTGGATAAGGCCTGATATTTTTCCATGCTAACGCTTAGCAACCTCTCCTATCAAAAAAATGTCTGTTAACATCGAAATGCCCAAGCTCTCGGATACTATGACCGAGGGAACTCTCATCAAATGGCATAAAAAAGTCGGCGATTCAGTCGAAATTGGCGATATTCTCGCCGAGATAGAAACTGACAAAGCCACCATGGAGATGGAAGCTTTCGATGATGGCACCATCACTGAAATTTTAATCCAAGAGGGAGAAAAAGCTCCCATTGGTGGAATCCTGGCCATTCTCGATGGTGATTCAAATGAGCTGCCAGCATCCGCGCCTGTGGCCGCTGCAGTCGCTCCAAGTGCAGTTGTCGCCACCCCGCCAACAACTCAAGCTGTCGCAGTTCCTTTGGTTTCAACAAACGGTGAACGTATCAAGGCATCGCCTCTGGCCAAAAAAGTTGCCGCCGATCTTGGTGTCGACCTTTCCAGCATTACAGGCTCGGGCCCTGCAGGACGCATCGTGAAAATCGATGTTGAAGCACAAGGCACTGCTTCGTCCGCAGCCAAGAAGCAAACCACAGCATCCCCAGAAGCTGCGGCTGCCACTGCATTAGCAGCCTCCATCAAATCGAAAGTCGCGGCACCTGTCAGTGTCGCCGCCGTACCTCCTGCCATTCTACCCACCGCAAAAGAAGGAGACGAGATCATCCAGCTCAGTTCGATGCGGAAGATCATTGCCTCGCGTCTTCTCACATCGAAGACGACCATCCCTCATTTCTATCTGCACGTCGAGGTCGATGCCGCACCGCTTATGGCGCTTCGCCAGCAAGTGAATGCCCAATCAGAAAAAACACACGGCAATAAGTATTCGGTCAACGACTTCATCCTCAAAGCAGTGATCAGCGCGACTGAAGTCGTACCTGCGGTGAATGCGTCCTTCGCCGGAGATCACATCGTCAAATTCAAGAATGTCGGGCTATCAGTCGCCATTGCGGTGGAAGACGGCTTGGTCACTCCGGTCATCAAAGAAGCTGAATCCAAATCCTTGCTGGCAATTTCACGTGCCGTCAAAGACTTTGCGATTCGAGCCAAAGACAAAAAGCTCAAGCCTTCAGAATTCGATGGCGGTACGATTACGGTATCCAACTTGGGCGCATGGGGTATCGAATCTTTCGACGCCATTGTGAATCCTCCTCAAGCGGCAATCCTATCCGTCGGAGCAGCGATTGAAAAACCCGTCGTCAAAAACGGCCAGATTGTTCCAGGCCTGAGAATGAATCTCGGTCTGTCGTGTGATCACCGTGTCGTAGATGGAGCGGTCGCAGCCCAATTCCTGTCCGAGATCAAGAAACTCATCGAGCAACCCGCTCTGATGCTGCTCTAAGGCATTTAAACTCTCTTGATGAAGCCTCTCAGCAGATTGCTGGGAGGCTTCTTTGGTTTGTGGACAGGTCTCAATTTTGGAAAGGATTGCCCATGGAACTGCCAGATTCTTGATTAATTCTTCATTTTTGAACCTATAAGATCATCTTCTTAATAGTGTTAACAAGTCGCTCAAAGGGCTGTTCCTCATCTCAATCACTGGAGTTCCACGGGAAAAATAAGTTGGGCGTAAAGCTGCATGATTTCTGAATGGATGCTCATTTGATGCAGCCAAAAATCTTTTCCTCAATTCACTTAACGGTTATTCACAGGCTTTCCGCAGGCTTTTCGAATGACGGGGCTTGCGAGGCCTGGACAAACCGGATCAACATGTCGCTGCGTGAATCATTTGATCATCACAGGAGGCAGCGGTGGCTTGGGCCAGGCGGTCATAGATGCTTTCACAGCACCAGACTGGCAGGTATTGGCACCGAGGCACTCCGAGCTCGACCTGAACGATACTCAGGCCATTCACGAATATTTGAAGACCTCACCCGTTGATCTGCTGATTGCAGCTGCGGGACTCATTCGCGATGCCCCATTGGCTCGTTTCAGTGAAGAGGCTTGGGAGGAGGTGATTTCTGTGAACTATCGCGCCGCAGCCGCATGTGCCGCAGCCGTCTTGCCGACAATGATCGAGCAGCGGCGGGGTCATCTTGTTTTCATCTCGAGTTTTTCAGCAATCCATCCTGGGATCGGCCAAGTGGCTTATGCCACAGCAAAAGCAGCATTATTGGGATTGACCACCTCACTGGCTCAACAAGTCGGGACGCATGGAATTCGGGTCAATGCGATCCTTCCTGGATTTTTGGAAACCCGAATGACGGCTCCGGTCACAGCCGCACGAAAAGCAGAAATTCTAGCAGACCACACGTTGAGCCGGCTAAACACGCCAGTCGCCGTGGCCAAATTAATCCATTTTCTTCATGAAAATCTGCCTCATACGTCAGGACAAATTTTTCAGTTAGACAGTCGTATTTCTTAATTTTATCGGTTGAATTACCCCGATTAATCGTTTTGACTACAGCCCTGCCTTTTTTTCGAAGAGATCGAATCTGAGCAACTCAAAATAAAACCAAAACCTCCCTATACCGGATGAAAATTAGCAAAAACACCTTTGAAAATGAAGAAGTGATCCTCGATTTCCATGAATACGATGGCTGCAAATTCAACAATTGCCGCTTCGTTGTGCTTGGTTATGGACCGTTCGTGCTCACGGAGTGTGAAATCACGGATTGCAGTTTTAGCTTAGCTGGACCTGCTTTCAGCACGATTCAGACCTTGTCCACGATCTATCACAGCATGGGCGAGCAAGGCAAAGCGCTCATCGAAGGCACCTTCGAAAGCATCCGCAATGCCGGAGCTAACACTCCCGCCTAGTGATCCGCACTCTGACTCGCATTGGGTCAGAGTGATCAATGATCCAGGAATTTTGGAGGCTTATCCTAGCAGGTTCTGCCTCCTAATTCCTTAATTTAGTTTAAAGCTGTAGGCACGAGAAGACGTCGAGCAGCGCTGAATGAAAAATTGTTTCATTTTTTTAGAAAAATGAGCTTGAGATAGACGCTTTTGCTCGGACCTTGGTATCGAGAAGGGCGAACGATCATGACACTCATTTTTTTGCTTTTTTCGATTGGCATCCTTTTCATTGGGATCGAAGTGATCATTCCAGGTGGAATCTTGGGGGCAATAGGAACATTTTTGATGCTGGCGGGTTGCTATGTAGCATTCACGAACTACGGCACTGTCATTGGAATCATGAGTGTGTTAGTCGCGCTGGCTCTCGCGGCTTTGGCTTTTTTTATCGAATTTCGCATTCTACCAAAAACCAGAATCGGCAAGCGCGCCTTCCTCACCGCAGAGATCACCGGCGTATCAGCCCCACTTGGCAAGGAGGCCGAAGAATTGATTGGTCAATCGGCCGAGGCCCTCACCCTGCTGTCACCTAGCGGTTACATCAGTGTCAATGGGCAGCGCTATGAAGCTTTTTGTCAATCCGGCCAGGCACCCGTCGGATCCAAATTGAAAATCATTGGTGCCGATAATTTCCGTCTCATAGTCACCCAAGAGGTCTCATCCTAACTCAACCAACCATCTCATGATATCTACCTTAATCTTCGCTGTTGTTGTCATTCTCGGACTAATCCTTTTTGGGGTCATCATTTCATTTTTCAGTGTCTGGCTGCGTGCTTGGCTGGCAGGTGCTTACGTCGGATTTACCGAACTCGTCGCGATGCGTCTTCGGCAGGTTCCTTATGGCATGGTGGTTGATGCACGGATCACCGCGAAGAAAGCCGGGATCGATATTCCGATCAATGATATCGAAGCTCACTTCCTTGCTGGCGGTAATGTGATCCCCTCGATTCAGGCGCTCATTGCTGCTCAAAAAGCCGGCATCACGTTGGATT
>CALPMD020000013.1 GCA_943324575.2 Akkermansia muciniphila | reverse complement strand
GAGCCAGCCGCCGCCGAGTCCCTTGATGCGATTACTGTGGGGCCTCGGGTTGCTTGTTTTGATCTTGGGTGGGCTCCTGTGTTATTTGATTTTCCGCCCCAAGTCGCCGGACGGCACGGTGGCGCCGCAGACGGCCGCCGCGCCGAAGTGGCAAGGCCCGCAGCCGGAGCAGATTGCTGAGAAATTTCTGGCGGCGAGCACGCAGGAGGAGCGCTTGCGCTGGGTGCGCGAGCCGGCGGCGGTGGCCGAAATCATGGAACGCTTTTACCGCGACGGCCCGGGGGCCACGGAACAGCAGGCCGGAGCCTTGGAGCGGTTCACAGTGACGATGAGCAACGGTCGGGAGCGTCTGGTCTATGTGCCGTTCGACGAAAGCGGCGGGCAGGTCGACTTCAAGTGCTACGCCGCGTATTGCAGCGAGCCGTGGGACAAGCTGCTAGACGGCACGGTGGCGGAGGCGGCGGAAATGCGCGTCAGCTTGAAGCCGACCGATTATTACAATTACGATTTTGCTGATGCGAAGCAATGGCAGTGTTTGGCCGCCACCGCGCCTGAGCTGCCAGAGCCGATCTACCTCTACGTCCGCCGCGACAGCCCGGCAATGAAGGAGATTGAAACGTGCAGCCTCACCGTGCCGACGCGCTACACTGTCGCGATCGAGATTCAAGGCGAGAGCTACAAGCGCCGGCAATGGCTGCTGTCGCGCGTGATCTGCGGCGGCTGGGTGGTGCCGTGAGGAGGGCAGTGCTGAGGAGTCGGGACACTCTTGTCCCGGCTTGATTTGCGCTGCAGAGGAAGAAACGACAGGAATGTCGTTGCTCCTTATTTGCAGCGCTGAGCTCTGATGGGGGGACTTGTGCCATCGACGGCGAGATCCGGCATTGACGGGGGAAACGACGCGGGCAAGCTGGCTGGAGATGATAGCGAGACTGCGCGGCAAGGTGATCGAGGCGTATCCGAACCGCTTGGTGGTGGATGTGCACGGGGTGGGCTATGAGGTTTTCATCCCGCTTTCGACCTTCGACCGCTTGCACGCGGCAGAGGGGCTGGACGTCGACTTGCGGACGCACCTGCATTTCAGTCAGCTGGGGCAGAAGCTGTTCGGCTTCGCCAGCGAGGAGGAGCGGGATGTTTTCCTGTTGCTCATCGACCGCGTCACCGGGGTGGGGCCAACGATGGCGGTGTCGGTGCTCAGCGGGATGGACGTGGCGCGCTTCAAACAGGCGGTGGTGGCGGGCGATGTGGCGGGGCTTTCCAAGCTCAAGGGCGTGGGGAAAAAGACCGCCGAGCGCATCGTACTGGAGCTAAAGGACAAGGTTGGGGTGACGGAGACTTGGCAAGACGCGGCCGCAGGCCAAGTGACGGCCTCCGCCGCAGATGCCGAGTTGGCGCTGATCGCGCTGGGCTACAAGCAGGTCGACGCCCGCAAGGCGGTGCGCAAGGTGCTCGATGCGGACCCCGCCTCGCCGACCGAAGCGCTGGTACGCGGGGCGCTGCGGGCTTTGCAGGGCTGATTGCCCAGCAAGGCTGCCGTGGTGACTTACTCGACGGGAAGCGCCCGGGGTGGGGGGGATTCATCGACGGGAATGGCGCGGAGGGGCGGAGATTCGTCGACGGCTTGGGCGCGGGCAGGGTGAATGGGACAGAGGTCGTTGGCGGGCAGGGCGATGTCAGCGGGGACGGCATCGGTGAAGGCGGTATTGGCTTCGCGGCAGCCAGCGGTGGCGCGTTTGCCGGACAGGCGGCAGAGGTTCATCACCAGCAAGTCGACTTTGGCATTGAGTTGGCCCGCTTTGTAGCCAAGGCGGTCGGCGCTTTTCATGATTTCTACCCAGACAGGGAGGGCGAGGGTGGCGCCATAGCCACCTTGGATGATTTTTTGCGGAGTGTCGAAGCCGACCCAGACGGCGCAGGTCAGCGACGAGGTGTAACCGGCGAACCAGGCATCTTTGAAGTCATCGGTGGTGCCGGTTTTGCCGCCGCAGGGTTTGTCGAAGCCGAGGCGGGTGACGGAGGCCGCCGTCCCGTGGGTGGCGACTTCGGTGAGGATGCGGGAGGTCGACCAAGTGGAGCCGCTTTTGGCGGCTGGATAAGAGAGCGGCGGGGTGGTGTAGAGGAGGTTGCCGTCGCGGTCCTTGATTTCAGAAATCAGATACGGGCGGAATCGGCGGCCGTTGTTGGGGAAGATGGTGTAGGCGGTGGCGACTTCCCAAGGCGATGCTTCCCAAGAGCCGAGAAAGGCAGAGGGCTTGGCGGGCATGGGGGTGGTGAAGCCGGCCATGCGGGCGACTTCTTTGACGCGTGGAATACCGGCCTGGTTGCCGACGCGCACGGACATGGTGTTGCGGGAGAGGATGAGGCCGTAGGAGATGGGCTGCATGCCGTTGAACTTGCCGTCGGAGTTATGGGGCTGCCAGGTGCCGGCACCTTTGATTTCGCCAGGCTCGATGGGGCCGTCGCTGATCTCGGTGTCGGGGCGCAGGCCTTGGTCAAAGGCGGCGAGGTAGACGAAGGGTTTGAAAATCGAGCCGATTTGGCGGCGGGCCTGGGTGGCGCGGTTGAAGCGCGACTCGTCGGCATCGCGGCCACCGATGACGGCGAGGACCGCGCCGGTGCGATTTTCCACAACAACGGCGGCACCTTGAAGGTATTCCGGTTCCTTGCGTGATCCGGCGGGCAGGCGGCTCCATGCAGCGCGGGTAGGATTGGGGTAGCCCGAGGCGTGCTCGACCTCGTTGAGTTTTTTGTCCAGCGCTTCCTCGCCTTTGTGCTGGATGCGGAGGTCGATCGTGGTGGTGATGGTGAGTCCGCCGAGCTCGATATTTTCCTTTTCGAGAATCATCTCCAAGTCGCGGCGGATGGCATCCATGGCGTAGGATTCCTGGGTTCCGCGGCGGCCGACGGGGCGGACTTCGACGGGTTCTGCCTTGGCGGTTTCGGCCTCGGCGGTGGTGATGGCGCCAGCGCTGACCATGCGGTCCAGCGTGGTGCCGCGCTCGCGGATGGCGGCGCCCATGGAGCGGAATGGATTGAAGGAATCCGGCCCGCGAACGATGCCAGCCAGCAACGCGGATTCCGAGAGCGAGAGTTCGGCGGGATGTTTTTCGAAATAGATTCGCGATGCCTCGCCGACACCCTTGATCTGGCGGCCCCAGTTGATCTGGTTGATGTAGGCTTCGAGAATTTCGTCCTTGGTCAGCTTCGCCTCGAGGCGAAAGGCGATGGCGATTTCTAGCAGCTTGCGGTCGATCTGCAGCAGGGTGTTGCTGCGGTTTTCGCCGCGTTTGAGCTGGAAAATGTCGGAAGCGAGCTGCTGGGTCAGGGTGGAGGCGCCTTCCTTTTTGCCGCCAAGGTTTTTCAGCATCGCGCGGCCGATGCCGATGAGATCAACGGCACCGTGGCGGTAGAAGCGCTCATCTTCGCGGGCGAGGATGGCCTTGCGGAAGTTTTCCGCCACCTGGCTGAGCGGCACGATTGAGCGTTTCTCGCCATGGATGCGGCCGATTTCTTCGCCCAGTCGGTCGCGGACGATCGATCGCTCGGGCATCGCGTGGATCTTTGCGAGGTCGTAGTTCTTGGCGCGCAGCCCGTAGATGACGGCTAGGCAGATGAACCCGTAGAGAACGGCGACCAACGGATAGCCGGCGGCGCGGGTGATCAGCTTCCAGAGGAGGTGCTGCCGGCGAGTGAATAGATTGAAGAGATGAAACGGCCAAAAAATGAGCAATGAAGGGATGCCTGGTCCGCGCGACGGCATGACGGCGGGCGCTTCCTTGCGGCGGCGGTTGCTGTCTGGCGGGTTGCTTTTTGGCATCTTCGTGCAAAGGGTAAGTGATCTTTCGCCAACGTTCCATTCCTGTTATGAAGAACAGACGAAGCAGAGCGTCGGCATCGCTCTGAATCTTGCAATCATGAAAATGAATCGATTTGTTCCTCTCGCCTGCGTTTTTCTGGGTTGGGCATTAGGCGTCCATCTGCTGTCGGCCGCGGAACCGCTGCGCGACTTGAAGGATCTGGTGCAACTTCAATCCAAGGTTGAGGCGGTGGTGAAACAAACGATGCCCGCCACGGTTGCCCTGATTTCTGAGAAAACCGGCGCAGCGGGGTCGGGCGTGATCACCACGGCGGAGGGGTTGGTTCTCACCGCCGCGCACGTCGTACAAGGCGCGGATGAGATGCTCGTGATCTTTCCCGACGGCGAGCAGGTGCGGGGCAAGGTCTTGGGCGCGAATTATTCCAAAGACATCGCCATGCTGCAGATCGTCGACAAAGGGCGCTGGCCCTTTGCAGGCATGGGCAGTTCCAAATCGCTGACGGCCGGCGACTGGGTGGTGGCGCTTGGCCACTCGGCGGGTTTTGATGCAGCGCGGACGCCGCCAGTGCGTTTTGGCCGCGTTGTTTCCAGAGGGCCAGGGAATTTCTTCACCACCGACTGCACCTTGATCGGTGGCGATTCGGGCGGGCCGATCTTTGATCTCGAGGGCAAGATCATTGGGATCAATTCTTCCATCGGAGTTTCCCTGACCAACAACAACCACGCCGGCATCGATGGCTTCAAGGAAGACTGGGATCGAATCCTCGCGGGCGAGGCTTGGGGCAAGCTTTCCATGAACCCCTTCGCCAATCCTGAAATGCCCGTGCTGGGCATCGGCATGGGTGAGCCGCGCGGCATGAAGGGCGTGCCTGTCGCCAGCGTTGTCCCAGAGTCTCCCTCGGCCGCGGCGGGAGTCCGCGTGGGCGATGTGATCGAGTCGCTGGACGGCAGTCCCGTGCCCGACGCCAGCAAGCTATTGCAAGTGCTGGCAAAGCGCCGGCCGGGCGACAAGGTGAAACTCGGCCTCTCGCGCGAGCACAAATCCCTGGAAGTCGAAGTCGTCCTGTCCAGCCGCCAAGCCCTTTTTGAAGAACGATAACTGCCTGCCTCGATGAAACCGATTGCCTCTCTCGTCCTCGCCCTTGCCCTGCCTCACGCCTTGTTGGCGCAGGAGATGGATGTCCCCTTGCTGGTGCCAGAAGAGCGCCAGGCCATCGACGACCAAGCCGATGCCCTCAACCAAGCGATCGCGCCGGTTCTTAGCGCCGCCGCTAAGTCCACGGTGCGGGTATGGGCCGGGTCGCGGCGCTTGGCCTATGGCACCGTCATCGGCAACGGCTCTCGGATTCTCAGCAAGTGGAGCGAGCTCGCCCAAGCGGATGGCGATCTGCGCGTGGATGCGGGCGATGCGCAGCGTGTTGTCAAAATGGTGGGCGTCTACGCGGATGAGGATCTCGCGGTGTTAGAGGTCGAAGGCAGTCCGCTGACTCCGGTGGAGTGGTCCTTTGAAACACCGCCGCTCGGGGGCTTCCTCGCCTCGCCACAGCCTGACGGCAAACTCGCCGCCTTCGGGGTGGTCAGCGTGGCCGAGCGGAACCTGCGCGACACCGATCTCGCGTTCCTCGGTGTAGTCGGCGAGATCGGCTTTTCCGAACAGGGCGTTAAAATCAAGGAAGTGGCCGAAGGCTCGGGAGCGCTGGCGGCAGGATTAAAGCCGGGAAATGTCATTCTCAAAGTCGGCGACCGCACGGTTTCCGGCCTGCTCGCGCTGAAAAACGCCCTCACCGGTACCACTCCTGGCGAAAAAGTCACGCTGCGGGTCAAGGCCGACGACGGCGAAAAGAATGTCGACGTGGTGTTAGGCAATCGCCCGAAGATGCCCCAAATGTCAGGCAATCGCCTCCAGCACATGGAGCGCATGGGCGGCGCCATCAGCGAAGTCCGCGACTCCTTCACCCACGCCATCCAGACGGACATGCGCCCCAAGCCCAACCAGATCGGCGGGCCCGTCGTGGATCTGCAAGGCCGGGTGGTCGGGATCACCACGGCCCGTGCCGACCGCACGCGCTCATTTGTCATGCCCGCCGCGGCCATCGTCGAATTATTGAAAAAAGACGCTACTCCCCCCGCGCTCATCCCCGTCAAAGACGAGGAAGAGGCCGCCGCCCCGCAAGCCAGCAAGGCCCAGCACGGGCGAAAGGCCGCCAATTCCGAAGCGCGGATGCGCCGCCACCTCTCCGACATGCAGCGCCTCCTCAGCCGTCTGCGCGAGGAAATGCAAGCGCTCGAAGCGCCCTAAGGAGATCAAGGCCCGGCTTGCTCCTGCGGCGGTTTTCGGTCATGCATGCGCCATGCCTCTTGTGCTTGCTTCTGGATCCCCGCGCCGCCGTGAACTGTTGGCAGCGGCGGGCGTGGTTTTTGAGGTTGTCATTTCTTCCGCCGAAGAAATCCACGACCCGTCGATGAGTCCCGCCATCCTGTGCGAGCACAATGCCCGATTGAAAGCCGAGGCAGTCGCCGCGCTGCGGCCCGATGCGACGGTCATCGGCGCAGACACGCTGGTGTTCATCGACGACGAGCCGCTGGGAAAACCTGCTGATCTGGAGGAGGCTCGCACGATGTTGCGGCGCTTGTCGGGCCGCAGCCACCAAGTTTGTACGGGTGTTTGCATCATTTCCCCCTGCGGAAAAGCGCAGTGCCTCCACGGCCTGACGGAGGTGACATTTTTGTCACTCGATGATGCAGCGATCGACGCCTACTTGGCGAAGGTCGACCCCTTGGATAAAGCCGGCGCTTATGGGATTCAGGAGTTTGGCGAACAGATCATCGCTGGGATTCGCGGCGGTTTCGACAATGTGATGGGGCTGCCTGTCGACCAAGTGATTGCCGCATTGGAGTGAAATCAGATTGCGAAATCTGCGGGGATGAGCGAAGAATCGGCCGTGGAAAAGCAGCAGCGCTATCCCGTCATTTTCAACCCTCAGGCGCGAAGTCAGAAGGGTGGGCGAGTGCTGCGATTTTTGATGAAGCACCCCGATCGCTTCGCCCTTCATTCCACCCACCATGCGGGAGAGGCGCGTGATCTGGCCGCCGGATTCGTCGCGGTGGGCGAGCCAGTGGTGATCGCGGCCGGTGGCGATGGCACGCTCAATGAAGTCGTCCAAGGGCTGGTCGGCTCGCGGACGCTGCTGGGGGTTTTACCGGCGGGAACGATGAATGTGTTTGCCCGCGAAATGGGGATTCCCTGCGATTCGCTCGAGCGCGCGTTTCAAGTCATTCAGCAGGGATTCGTGCAGGAGGTGGATTTGTTTGAAGCCAATGGATCGCCGTTTGTCCAGATGGCGGGCGTGGGTTTTGACGCGATGGTCATCGAGAACACTTCCTGGGAATTGAAAAAGCGCTTCGGTCCGCTGGCTTACTTGATCTCGATGGTGAAGCTCCTCGGCGAGACGCCGCCGCAGATCGAGGTCTTATGCGCAGACGGCCGCCGCGAGGTCGGCGTGGCCGTGCTGGTCGGCAACGGCTCGCTCTATGGCGGCCCCTTCAAGTTTTTCCGCAGGGCGAACAACCACGACTCCAAGCTCGACGTGTTGGTTTTCAAGCAAGCGGACTACCGATTGGTGCTTAATTTGCTGCGCGGCCTGGCCTTTGGCGGTATCGACATGCTATCCACGACGAGTTATTTCCAGACGAGGGACTTCACCGTGCGCACGGATGGCCAGGTCCCTGTGGAAGTCGATGGTGAGTGGATCGGTCGCTTTTCCGAAGTCCGCTTTGTGGAATCCAGCCATCGCCTGCGGGTATTCGCGCCTGAAGCTGCGATGATCGGCGGCTTCTCAGACACCTTGAAATCCTTGATGCAATGGCCGCGGCGCGTGGTCGAACTCCCCACGGCCCGCAGCCAATGAAAGCAGCCTTGAAGCAAAGTTTCAGGCGATGGTGCCGCCGCGCTTGGCTCCTGATGCTTTGGCTGGTCGTATTATCGCTTTGTGCGGTCGGATACACCTATCTAACGGCCAGTTGGGCCGCAAGAGGGCGCTTGTTTGACCGAATCGCCGAGCTGCCGGCCACTCGCGTTGGCCTGGTTTTTGGCACGACCGACCGCGTCAATGGTCGGGAAAACCCGTACTTTAGATATCGGATCGATGCGGCAGTTAGAGTCTGGCGCTCGGGTAAATTGAAAGCCTTGATCGTCTCGGGGGACAATCGATCCCGCTACTACAATGAGCCCGACAAAATGAAGCAGGCGCTGATCGAGCGGGGCATCCCTAGAAATCGGATCATTTGCGATTACGCGGGCCTGCGGACGCTCGACTCCGTGGTTCGTGCCAAGGAGGTTTTTGGGGCGGATTCCGTGTTGTTCATCAGTCAGCGTTTTCAGAATCAGCGGGCCATCTACCTCGCCAAAGCTCACGGCATCGACGCCTACGGCTTCAACGCCCGCGATCTGGAGCCGCCCGCAGGCCTCAAGACCCGCCTCCGCGAAGTCGGCGCACGGGTCAAAATGTGGCTCGACGTCAATCTTCTCAAAACCCGCCCGCTTCACCTCGGCGATAAGATCCCCCTGCTAGGGTAAGCCATGCACGCGGGGGCTCCGTGCACTGCACGCGGGGGTCGGTGTACTGCACGCGGGGGTCCGTGCACTGCACGCAGGGGTCCGTGCACTGCACGCGAGCGTCCGTGCACTGCACGCGGGGGTCCGTGCACTGCACGCGGGGGTCCGTGCACTGCACGCGAAGGTCCGTGCACTGCACGCGAAGGTCCGTGCACTGCACGCGAGGGTCCGTGCACTGCACGCGAGGGTCAGTGCACTGCACGCGAGGGTCAGTGCACTGCACGCGAAGGTCTGTGCACTGCACTGAAGCCGCCGTGCAGACGTAAATCCGTCGATTTACTTGCGGTTGGCGGGCTGGATCGACGATTTAGTCTTGGATTTCGTCTTAGAACTGGCCTTGGGAGCCTCGACAGCGCTTTGACCTTTTTCTTCGAGGGGCAGAAGTGCTTCCTTTGTCGGCAGTCCGTCTGGGCCATCGGCCATGCCGCGCACTTTTTCCGAGACTTTGTAACGGGCGTCCATGTTTTCTTGGACCGTGTTGAGCTGTTGAGCATCGCGAACAATCGATGGCTGGATGAAGACCATCAGCTCGCTGCGGTTTTTGGTGTCACTGGTCGAGGAGAATAGTTTTCCTAAGAGGGGAATATCACAGAGGATAGGGATGCCACTCTTGTCATTGCCGCCTCTGCCGACAATCAGGCCGCCAAGGACGATGGTTTCGTTATTGGGAACGGTGGCAGTGGTGAGGATTTCGCGGGTGGAAATCTTAGGCACCGTAAGGTTGCCGCCGTTACCGGCACCGCCCTGGATAACCTGAGTCCCATTTTGTTCATCGTTGAGCAGCGAAATCTGCATCGTAATCTCGTTGTCGGAGTTGACGAGCGGGACGACTTGGAGCTTCAGCACCACGTCTTGGTATTGGATTTGAGTGCTGGAGTTGCTGCTGGAGCCGTAGCTGGTACTGCCCGTGGGGATGGCGATTTTTTCACCACTGGAGATGGTTCCCATCTGGTTGTTGGAGGTGAAAATGCTCGGGCGGGAGAGCACCGTGAAATCGCTCTTCGTCTGCAACGCCTGCAAATAATAATTCAAGTTGCCACCGATTTTTCCATAGACGTGCAGGCCTCCACCCAGCGCGCTGGTATTGGGGCCACCAGTAACGGCAGGAATGAAGGGGGTGGTCGATGTGGCGGGGATGGCGTCGGCAGCGCCAAGGATGGGCAGGATCGGGTTGCTACCGGAACCGCCAAAGATCGAGGTGTCTCCACCGAGTCCGAGGTAACTCATTCCAGAAGTATGCTCATTATTGAGCGTCAGCTGGCCAATCACGGTGGAGATCATGACTTGATCGGGTTTGACGTCGATCTGGTCGAGCAGGCGCTCGATGATTTCCAGCCCTGAAGGAGGACCTTGCACGACGATCGAGTTGGTGATGTTGTCGGCGACCAACAGGGTGCGGCCGACGAGCACGGAGGCTGGCGCTGAACTGACATTGGGGGCGCTGAGGCCTCCGCCGCCACCGCTCCCGCCACCCATGGAACCTCCCAAGCCGCCGCCCATGGAGCCTCCCATGCCGCTTCCCGTACTGCCGCCCATGGAGCTACTGCCGTTGCGGTTGCTGGCGCTTCGGTTGCTGCCGCCAAAGTTAGCTCCGGTGCTGCCGGTGTTGGCTTGAGTGCGGGCGCCAGTCTGGGTGCCGCCACCGCCGCTGGTTGAAGCACCTTCGCCTGTGCCACTGAAGGCGCGGTTGAGGGCGTCGCCCGCGACGGGCAGGAAGTCGGCGACGGTGAGGAAGCGGAGTTTGCGGCGGAGGAAGTTCTTTTCGCTGGTTTCGACGTCGAATTCGCGGATCAGGCCTTCGACAAACAACAGATCGACAGGACGACCCATGGCGAAGATGCGGTTGGTGCGGGGATCGGGGATGATTTGGATGGGGGTTTCCTCGCCACTGCCACCGCCACCAGCTGCTGCAGGCTGGCCCGGGATGCCGGCGCCGGCTGGCTGACCCGCTGGAACTGGGGCCGCCGCTTGGCCGTCGCGCTGGACACCCGCTGTTTTTTGCGCCGATTGTTGGGCGGTGAGGAGGGTGGTGAGGGTGGTCGCGATTTCCGTGACGTCGGCAAACTGGACCTTGATGAAGCGGGTGCTGACTTGGGACGAGGGCTTGTCGATCTCTTTCTTGAGGTCGATGAGTTTGCGGATCAGCGAGGTGTTTTCCGTGATGACGACGGCGGACGCATTGGGGACGGGGGCGATGGAGCCGTAGGCACCAAACTGGCCGATGATCTGGGTGAAGGTATTCACGGCTTCGGCCGGTTTGATGTAGCTGAGGGTCATCACATAGGAAATGACTGCATCGCCATCGGGCAGTGGGACATTTTCATTGTAAACGGCGACGCCGCGACCTGTAGGACGGATCCCGCCGGTGGAGAGGGTGAGGATGTCGAGGGTGGGGTCTTGTTCGTCGGGGACGAAGACGAAGTTCTCGATGGTCGCGGCTTTTTTAAGCAGTTCGGCAGCTTGGGCGAAGGTCAACGGGTCCTTGGGGCTGGCGTCTTGCACGAAGCGGAATTCGGCAGTAGAAGCGGCGGTGGAGACGATGACGCGGCGGCCGGTGTATTTCCGATAGAGGCCGGCGAGGGCATCGCCACTGAGCTTGAGCTCTTCGATCGGTTCGGTGATCGGCGTTTGTCCGAGGCTGGACGCGGGAGTGGAGGTCGTGGTGGGTCGGGCGCTGGGTGCGCCGGCAGCTGGGGCTGGTGCCTCGCCAGGAATCGGCACGCCGGGTGGCGGGGTGGCGGGATTTTCCGCAGCAGGCTCTTGGCCAAAGGCGGAGGCGAGGCCGAGAAGGAGAATGGCGATGGAATGATGGAAGCTCATGGAAACGGAGGAAAATGGAGAACGAGAGATTTATTGGGAGCGCCGGTTGAAGCGGTTGTTAGGAGACCTCAGGGCAGGGGCGCCGTTGTTAGTTCTATTGAAAGGTGCGGCTGTAGGGGCACCGTTGGGCGCGCCATTGGCGGGCGGAACCACGCGTGGGCGCGGCTGGCGGGTGGGCTGTCCGGGTTGGGCCTGTGGCTGCGGCTGTCCGGGTTGAGCTTGGGGCTGGATTTGCCCCGGCTGCGCTGGGGGCGCGGCCTTTGCCGTCGGGGTGGTGGTGAGGGTGAGCAGCTTTTCGTCAAAACTGACGGTGCCCGTGGCCGTGCCTGAGGACATGTGGACGACGGTGCCCAGCGGGTCGCCGTCTTTGCGGTTAATGCTGAGAATCTTGAAGCCCGACTTTGAGTTGTCAGAATCGACGATGATGCGCTCTCCCGGAGTTTTCTTGTTGATCAGCGTCACGCGGTAGCTGCTTTTGCCGATGGGGGACACGCCGATGAGGGCGTAGTCTTCGAGTGGATTGACGGTGGGCCCGTCCTCGGCCACAGGTGGCTTGGAAGTGAACGGGGAATTGTTCCACAAGCCGTTGTATTGGTTGAGCGGCACTTTTTTCGGCAAGTCCGCGGTGGCTGCGCCGACGAGGGCGAGCGACAGTAAAACCAGTCGGGTAACGGAGAGCTTCATGAGAATATCGTGTTACGGGGTTGGTGGGACGGGTGGAGTGGATGCGGATGGGACGAACCATTGTTCGACGGCGGCGGTGCAGTCGACTTGGGTGTCGTCCTCAGCGTTGGGAGACAGGCGGATTTGCGAAGCGATGCGGAACTGATCGGGAACATTGAGTTTGTCAAACCACTGGTAAAGCGCCTCCTCCTTGCCCGTGACGGTGATCTGGAGCTTGGCGCGGTGATAGT
>CALPMD020000012.1 GCA_943324575.2 Akkermansia muciniphila | reverse complement strand
ATGGAAGTCAAAGGCCGCGACTTGGTGGCAGGACTTCCTAAAACCATCACCATCACCTCGCAGGAAATCCGGGAAGCCATGGCAGACCCGCTCAGCACCATTGTTGACGCGGTCCGTACGACCCTCGAACGCTGCCCACCGGAGCTTGCGGCCGACCTTGTCGATCGCGGGATTGTCTTGGCGGGCGGCGGAGCATTGCTCAAGGGGTTGGACCGCCTCTTGCGAGAGGAAACCGGATTGCCCGTCCATATTGCTGAGGATCCGCTGAGCGCCGTGGCCGAAGGCACTGGCAAGGCCCTTCAGGAACTGGCCCTTCTCAAGCGGGTCGCCAACTCCGACCGCTAAGCCAACCCCGGCATGAAGCCGCTCAACCTCATCGCCCTGCTGTTCTTCCTCGGAGGAAGCGTCTGGGCATTCACCCGCAGCGACCGAGCCGTTCGCGAGGTTCAGGATGTTTATTTTTCGGCGATGTCGCCGTTTTTAAGGTCCGGATCGAAGCTGGACGCGAAGGCACACGCATTTCGTCAGGAAACGCGGCGCTCGAAAGAACTCGAAGTCGAGTTGCAAGCCGTCCGCAGTAACATGGATCGGCTCGCCATCATCGAATCCCGTTATCGTGAACTCGAAAACGAAAATGAGCAGCTGCGTCATGCCCTGAATTACAAAAAAGCCAATCACTTTGATCTGGTCGCCACCCGGGTTCTCCGACGCCAGCCAACCACTTGGTGGCAAACTGTGGACATTGACGCCGGCGAGGAAAGCGGGATCGGGACGCAGTTGGCGGTGCTATCGAGTGAAGGACTGGTCGGCAAAGTTGACCGCATCTACAAGGATCAAAAACGCTCTTCCGTGCTACTACTTACCGATGAGAAGTGCCAGGTTTCCGCCAGAGTCGAAGGCTCGCCGGAAGTCGGGATTCTCAGCGGCCAGCGGGGACGATTTGACGGCAACCCGCTGTTGCGACTGAGATTTCTATCCATCGATGCCGCGCTCCACCCGGGGCAGAAGGTTTTCACCACCGGCCGGGGAGGAATCTTCCAGCCTAACATTTTACTTGGAACCATTGATTCCGTCGAAAAAGGCGCCGTGGATTCCGAAGCACTCGTCCGACCCTCGGTGAACTTCGCGGATCTAGGTACCGTTTTTGTGGTACTCTCAGCCGATCCCTAGACCGTGATTCGTTACACATTCATCACGATTTTACTTCTACTGGCATCATTTGTGGCCCAGCAGTTCATGCCATCGTTCGCGGAGCTCTACCAGTCGCGGATTTTGTTGGTGCAACTGGTTTTCCTCTGCACCGCTGTCACGCTGCAACAGCCCGCGATGTTGATTCTCGCCTTCATCGGTGGCTTATTTTGGGATGCTCATTGCGCACTGGGCCCGCATGGCGGCTCCCCTGAGGTATACACCCAACAGGTCGAGTCACTGCACTTTGGCTACTCGATTTTGCTTTTTGGCGCGATGGGTTTGCTGATGCAGGGAATCCAACCGCTGTTCCGCCAAGGTAAATGGCGGCTCTCTGCACTGTTGTCGGGAATCGTTATCTTCCTCTATCTAACAGTCGAGTATCTCATCATCACCTTTGTCAGGGGAGACTTCACACTCAGTAAGGCCACCTTGCTGCAGATGGGGTTCACCTCGCTGCTCACCCTGATTTTTTCACCGTTCGTCTTTGGATTGCTGTTTTGGATCGCCAAAGCATGTGGCCACCCAATCTACCCCCAAGCAGGCAGAAATCGCCGCCGCATTCACTGACGCATGGAACCTCACTTTCGATTCCGGCTCTATTTACTGACGGCACTCGTGCTCGTCGGTTTCGGAACCTTGCTGACGCGTCTTTATGAGTTCCAAATCGAGCGCCGTGACGACTTCCTCCAAATCGTGCCTGGGAACCGGACAGTCACGATCCGCGAGCCCGGCATCCGCGGCGAAATCACCGATCGCAATGGGGTCACACTGGCCCGTAACCTTCGCAACTACGAGGCGTCTTTCAACTTGGATGAAGTTCGTCAGGCCTACCTCTCGCAGCACATCGAAGATCCGACCATTCATCGGCTGACCAAAGAGAATGGATTGCCCCGCAAACGATCTGAAAAAGACATCGTGGCGATCGTCAAGGAAGGCCCCATCAAGATTCTCGACAGCCCCAACCTGCGCCTTGCGAGAAACTTCAAGGCCGGAAACCTACGCACGCACTTCTTGACCCACGGAGGACTCATTCCGTTCAGCTATCGCTCGGATCTGAGCTACGATGAGTTTGCTAAGTTCGCGGAACACAATCTAGAGCTGCCCGGGGTCCATCTCAATATCCGTCCGCAGCGGCAATATCCCTACGGGGCTCTCGCCAGCCACGTCTTGGGATACCTCAAGCAGTGGGAAAAGGGCGACGTTCCTGAGAGCTCCACCCACAAGTTCGACCACTACATCGGTGATGACAAGGGGGTCGCCGGCGTGGAAAATTCGATGGACCAAATCCTGCGTGGGCCGGAAGGCCAGAAAACGATCGTCAAGGACGAGAAGGGACGCACGATCCGGATGACGGACTATACCAAACCCGGCGTAGGATCGAAAGTCCGACTGACGATTGATGCCGGTGCCCAATACCTACTCGAAAACACGCTGCGCTTCGCCGGTCGTGCGGCAGGAGTGGTGATGGACGTTCATACGGGCGAAGTCCTCGCGATGGGATCGGTACCGGACTATGATCCGAACGATTTCATCCCCAGCATTTCCCAAGCCGCATGGGACCTGTATCGGGCCAACCAGCAATTAGCCCCCTTCACCAACCGCGCCATTTCCGAGTTCACTCCCGGATCGACCATGAAAATCCCCACAGCCATCGCGGGGGCTGCGGCCGGCTTAGCGACCCGTCAGTATACATGCGACGGCTATGTGACATACGGTAATAAGCAGGTCGGATGCTGGATCTGGAACCAACACCACGGCAAACATGGCGTCGCGAATCTGTCTCAGGCGATTCAACAATCCTGCAATCCTTACTTCAACAAGCTGGCTAACACAATCGGCTGGAAGGCGATGGTCGATGGCTGCGAAATGGTCGGAATCGGCAAACGCACTGGGATCGAACTGCCTAAGGAAGACTCCGGAATCTTGCCTGGAAGCCGTGCGTGGCGCAGCGCAAATCCATCCCTCGTGATGACTCCATCGCTGACGGCATTCCTCTCAATCGGCCAGGGGGACTCCATGGCAACTCCGCTTCAACTGTGTGCGGTCGCTGCCTGCGTTGCCAATGGCGGCAAGTATTACAAACCACGCATCGTCAAACAAGCGATCGCGGAAGACGGCAAAATCATTGTCCAAGACACCCCCAAGCTTGAAATCGACCTCGTGGCGGCGGGGATCAAAGCCAGCGATATCGAATTGATCCGTAAGGGTATGTGGATGTCCACCAATGAACCTAGTGGAACTTCAGGAAAAGCCAGATTGCCAAATATCCAAGTTTCTAGCAAGAGTGGCACCGCGCAGACGACCGACAATGGCAAGAAATCTAACAACTCATGGATCATGAGCTTCGCCCCCTACGATGCTCCCAAATACGCGATCTGCGTAATGGTTCAAAACGGTGGTTCTGGCGGCGGAGTCTGCGGCCCGCTTGTCAATCTCATCTACCGCGGTCTTTTTGCCCGCGATGGGGGGGCACGGCTGCCGATTAAACCACTCACTAAAGTCTTCGGAAATACGGATCGCATTGAAAAAACCATCGACATTCCAGCCGATGTCATCGCGGCAGTCGAAGCGGGTGATATCGAAGGCGCTCCGAAGGCCATACCGATGGCTTTGTCCACCAAACATCCAGATAATGAAGAGAGCGGCGAGACAGGCGATGAAGCGGGAGAAACCGCTCCCGCAGTGCTCCCCTCACCTTCGGCTGTTACCACGCCCACACCCACCATCACCCCCGAGGTCGATGCCGAGGGTTCAGTCATCCCACGAGCTCTCCCAGTCCCCTCACCCTGATTTCCCAAAAAACCACGACCTATCCAACATCATTTTTTCAACAAACACCTATTCACATGATTCAACAAATTAAAAAACTTTTCGGCCTGGGCAAACCAAACCCCTCCCGTGGTACAAGCATCGTCGTAAACGTCGAAAAACTCGAACGTCGCGTCGCCCTTCTTGAAGATGGCGTCCTCGAAGAGTACACGGTCGAACGCGAAGGTGACCAAAACATCGTCGGGGGCATTTTCAAAGGCCGCGTCAAAAACATCGAGGGTGGCCTCAAGGCCATGTTCGTTGACATCGGACTCGATAAGAATGCATTTCTTCATTTCTGGGATGCGATTCCCGCCGCTTTGGATGGCGGACTTGAAGAGATCCAGCGTGAAGGCAAAAAGAAGCAACAAAAGAAGATCTCCTCAAAGGATATCCCAAGCATCTATCCGATCGGTTCAGAAATCGTGATCCAAGTT
This sequence comes from Akkermansia muciniphila, assembly GCA_943324575.2. Taxonomy (GTDB): domain Bacteria; phylum Verrucomicrobiota; class Verrucomicrobiia; order Verrucomicrobiales; family Akkermansiaceae; genus Luteolibacter; species Luteolibacter muciniphilus_E. Next base: position 7,920 of record CALPMD020000012.1, on the reverse strand, counting down.
TCCAAAGGGCCCATCGGCACCAAAGGTCCACGGGTGACCACGAACATTTCACTCGCCGGTCGCTATCTCGTCCTCATGCCTTATACCGAGCAATTCGGTATCTCACGAAAAATCGAGGAGCCAAAAGAACGCCTGCGTCTGCGCAAAATCGTCCAAAAACTCTCCGTTCCTGAAGGCATGGGGATCATTATGCGTACGGTCGCCCAAGGCACCCGCGCACGCCACTTTGTTCGCGACCTTGCCATGCTACTGGAACAATGGGACGAGATCGAAGCACGCCGTGAAAACAACCCTGCGCCCGCCTGCATTTTCCAAGAGCCCGGCCTGATCGAACGTACCGCCCGCGATTTCCTGACCGATGAGGTCGACCAAGTCCTCTGTGACGATGCAGAAACCACGGAACTGATTCGCACCATCGCCGGTAAAATCTCCCGCCGTGCCAAGCGCCGCATCCACCATATCCACTCCGCCACCCAGCCGATCTTTGAAGGAGTTGGAATTCAGAAACAAATCGACGAGGCTTTTTCCCGTCAAGTTTGGCTTCCCTGCGGAGGCTACATCGTGATCGACGAAACTGAGGCCCTCATCGCTGTCGACGTCAATACGGGTCGAAATCGCGGATCGAAGGACGTCGACAAAATGATTCTCGAGACCAACGTTGAGGCCGCCGTTGAAGTCGCCCGCCAGCTGCGTCTGCGCAATATTGGCGGATTGGTTGTCATCGACCTGATCGACATGCGCCACCGCAAGGACCAGCAAACCGTATATAAAGCGATCAAAGAGCGCCTCAAAAAGGACAAGGCCAAGACCCAAGTCCTGCAGATTTCTCCAGTAGGCCTCATGGAAATGACCCGCCAGCGCCTCAACGAGTCGCTGCGCGATTCTATGTACGAGCCCTGCCCGTATTGCCAAGGCCGCGCTCGCGTCAAAACCCCCATGACTATGTCCATCGAAATCCAGCGCCGCCTCAACACCATCATCCAGAAACATCGGGATTCGGTCGGCGACATCGTTGTGGTCGTAAACAGCGACGTCCTCAACCGCTTCAAAAGCGAAGACGCCAAGCTCCTCGTCGAACTGGAGCGCTCACACTCGGGACGGCTTATCTTCCGCTCCGACCCAACACTCAATCGTGAACGCTTTTCAATTATCGACGCCTCCACGGAGAAAACAATCGATCAGGGTTAAGCCTTAAAAAAAGGGCACAGCTCTTGCTAGCAGAGTGTAGTAAATTCGATTAATTCAATCAATGTCTCGTAAAACTAAAATCATCATCACCCTAGGCCCTGCCACCGAATCCGAAGAAATGATCGGACGGCTTATCGATGCAGGTACCAACGTGTTCCGGCTCAATATGAGTCATGCCAAGCACGAGTGGGCTGCTGAGATGACGAAGCGCGTTCGTAGCCAGTCAGAGGCCAGGGGTGCTCACATTGCCGTTTTGTTCGACCTTACCGGACCGTCGATCCGAACTGGAGACTTGGAAAAACCCTACAATTTGTTGGAGGGTGACACGATCGAGTTTCGAAAAATTGGCGCAGAGCCAATGGAACCTCTTTCCACCACCGTCAACTACGATGGACTGATGGGTGATGTCGGTGTGGGCAACACCCTCGTGGTGGATAACGGTGCCCTACTGATGCGTATCGATGCGGTGGAGGAGGATCGCATCCGCTGTTACGTTAAAACACCGGGGACGATGGGCTCGCGCCGCCACATCAATCTGCCAGGCGTGCGGTTGAATCTGCCGGCCCTGACGGAAAAAGACTTCAAAGATCTCGCCCTTGCCGTCGAGTGCAGAGCCGACTACATCGCGGGCTCGTTTGTTCGGGATTCTGCCCACGTTCTGGAACTACGAGAGGCGATGGAAGCACTGGAAGGCGATGCACAAATCGTCGCGAAGATCGAGGATCAGGAAGCTATCCGCAATATCGACGCCATCATCAAGGCCAGTGATGCAATCATGATCGCCCGTGGCGATCTCGGCACCGAGGTTGAGTTTGAGGAACTCCCCATCCTCCAGCGCCGCATCGTCAAACGCTGTCACGAGCTTGGCACCCGCGTCATTGTTGCCACCCAGCTTCTTGAATCGATGATCACCCAGCCCACCCCTACACGAGCTGAGGTGACAGATGTGATGAATGCAGCCTACGAGGAAGCCGACTGCCTGATGCTGTCGGGCGAAACCTCGGTTGGCCGCTATCCCGAACGCTGTGTCGACGCCTTAGTCCGAATTTCTACACGCATCGAACGTTCCGGCGGCCACGGCTTCGGCCAAAATGTGTTGCTACGCGACGAACGTCAGAAAGCCGCACGTGCAGCCGTCACTCTCGCGGATTCCCTGCCGGACGCCCGCTTGGTCATCCTCACCCGTCGCGGGGTTCTCGCCAACCACGTCGCCATGCTGCGCCCCCGGACCTCTGGCTTTTATGCGTTCACCCCCAACGAGCGCGTCTGCCGCCAGCTTTCGCTCACTCGCGGCGTCAGCGCGTTCAAGATCGCCTTCGCTTCGAACATTGAAGAAACGATCCAGAGAGTCAGCGAGTTGCTGATTCAAGAAAAGCTCGTTCGCCCTGGTACGCCCATCGTCATTGTGTCGGATATCCTGTCGGACCATTTCGCGGCCAACTCGATTCTCTTGCACCACGCTTGATTGGGTGGTTCTATGGGATTCATTCATCCTGTAGACGACCGATGCAAAGTTGTTCAATTCCATCTGACAAAGTCGCCGCGCTACAACAGCGCATGGCTGGCCTGCAGATGACCGAAGCGGATCTTCAGGAGAAATTTGTCCGCGGCTCTGGGGCCGGTGGCCAAAAAATCAACAAGACCTCCAATTGCGTCTTTCTCAAACACGTACCGAGTGGCGTTTGTATCAAATGCCAGACGGACCGATCGCGGGAAATGAACCGGTTTCTGGCAAGGAGTGAGCTTTGTCAGCAACTTGAGAGGATTCGCGAGAGCACGGCTCTCACTGAGACTCAGGCGATCGAAAAACGGCGACGCCAAAATCGCCCGAGATCGAGGAATTCGAAAAATCGATCGGTGGCCGACAAGCGGATTCTGTCACAGAAAAAGTCGTTTCGGCGCTCACCCCTGCGTGACTGATCTCGTTCGCCCCCCAGATTACGCCTTGCTTGTAAGAGCCTTGAGACCTCTCCCGACGCGTCGGTAACGGTTTTCGACCAGTCGTGAAGCAACCATTTTTTTCAGGATCCTGAATTCGGGCACTGCCGCGCGGGTCGCGCGCTTGTCTTTATTGCCACTAAACTGGCCAGTGTACAGGTCGGCCAAGCGGTGACTTTGCATCTCCCGCACGATTCAGGAATCCTTGTGGATTAATATATTAACCCTATAAGGATAAGCAAGTTAAAGTTCTTAACAAAGTTTTTTCTTATATTTTACATAATTTGCATATCAATCTTAAAAATTGAATGATTATCGGAAAATATCTAATTTAATAATACACAACAAACTAAAAACCAGCCTTTAGCGATTTTTATTTGGATACAGGCACAACAAATATTTGACCCTCATCCATTAAGGTTTACCTGTGATATGCATTCCGAAAAAAGGATTTGTTTAGTTTGATTTTTCCAATCATCGGAAACTGCAAAATTAATAAATCCATAAAACGACCACGATCTCGATCAAATCATTTAATCAGTGAAAGAGACGAGAGTGATACCCCCCCAAAACCAATGAAAAAAATTCGTTTCAACAAATGGACGGCCATCGCTGCATTCCCAATGCTGATGAAAATGGCCGATAGCGCACAAGCATCTGTAATATTCTACCTCAATGACACCGTCAACAACAAGATCATAGTCCCCGGAACTACAAGCACATGGGCTTCAGTAAAGATCGATGATAGAGGCTCAGCCGGATTCGATGGAGTTTCTATGGAATTTTACATATCAAAAAATTTAATCTCGAGCCAAGACACCATAAATACTTTTATATCATCTTGGTATTTTAACTACAATTCAAAAAAAACCATCGTGTATGACTACATGATTTCAGATCCAAATCAATACAAAAGCACGCCTACGATTCAAATCACACAGAATGGAATTGACTCCCCCATTCCTTTTTCTGGATCCCCTCAAAACTTTGACCTTGGAATTGATTTCGGCAACAAAGGTGGAACCAAAGGGCAATTTGGAGTGGGAGATACAGTAACTTTGTATTTCACTGGAAACATCGAATCTACTGATTTCTTATATTACAATAACACCCCAGCCCGTGACGGCGAGCCTGAAGGTAAATATTACACTATAGCTGAAGTACAAGGATTTACTGTGAACGGAAAATCCTCAAGCTCAACTTACACAACAATCCCCGAACTCTCTGCCGGGGCGCTCAGCATGATGACCGCCACCATTTGTTGCGTCTTCGCCCGCAAGCGGCGGGACCTGCAGGTCTAGTTGGGGACTTCGATCATTGTCGAAAAATCCATTCGCCAAGTCCCGATGCGCCACCCTGCGTATCGGGATTTTCGCGCTCGGGTTAGCAACAAAATAGGCCATGTGGAGACGATGATTCGGTGACAGGCCCACCCAGAGTACCCACCAAAGCCGACTTTAGCGGCTCAGGTCCTCTTGATACATCAGCTTGAAACCACTCTGGTGAAGGATAGTGACGGCGAACTCGTAGTCTTCCACATGCATGGCCAACATGGACTGCTCTCCGGGTGTGGGCATCAGGGCATAGGCGAAGTCGATGTTAGTTTCCGCGATCATCAGTGTGTCCAAGCACTGGAGCAAGCCAGGCCCGGCCTCGCGCATGGCGATGACCACGAGTTCACAACTGGTAAAAGGGATGCCTTTTTCCATGAATAGCTGTTCAGCGCCCTCCGGATCCGAGAGTACAAGACGCGCCACTGTAGCGTCGCGCGAGTCCTGAACACTGAGGCCTATGACTTCAATCCCGAGCGATCGCAGTAGCTTCACCATCGCCGCTAAAGCACCTACCCGATTGGGTAGCATGACAGAAAACTGGCGGACGGGTTCGCTGTGTTCAATGATGGTCTGTGAATCCATGGATGGTATGCTACCTCAATAGTAGCAAGCCGGCAAGGGGTTCGTCACCGTCGATTCACGCGACGAAGATAGAGTCGGCAGGCAAATCCGTTTAAGTCATGAAAACAAAAACAGCGGCCCCCGAGGGGGACGCCGTTAAATTTGGCTAGGCCGTATGGCTCAATGCAGAACCTTGAGCTTGTTGATACCGAAGACGGCGTCATCGCCCAGTTCTTCCTCAATGCGGAGGAGTTGGTTGTATTTGGCAATACGGTCGGAGCGGCTCATCGAGCCAGTCTTGATTTGGCCGCAGTTAGTGGCAACGGCGAGGTCAGCGATGGTGCTGTCTTCCGTTTCACCCGAGCGGTGGCTGAGAACGGCGGTGTAGCCGTTTTCCTTGGCGAGTTCGACAGCGTCGAAGGTCTCGGTGAGGGAACCGATTTGGTTGACCTTGACGAGGATCGAGTTGGCGACACCCATTTTGATGCCCTTGCTGAGGAAATCGACGTTGGTGACGAAAAGATCGTCGCCGACGAGCTGAGTGGTTTTGCCGAGTTTATCAGTGAGGATCTTCCAACCGTCCCAGTCGTTTTCGGCACAGCCGTCTTCGATGGAGATGATCGGGTAGCGCTTTTGGAGGTCGGCGTAAAAGGCGACGAGTTCGTCAGCGGACTTCACCGAGCCATCGGACTTCTTGAAAACGTAAGCGTTCTTGGATGCGTCGAAGAATTCCGAGGATGCGACGTCGAGTGCGAAGGCGATGTCGGTGCCGACCTTGTAACCAGCCAGTTCGATCGCTTGGCAGATGGTTGCGAGAGCATCTTCGGCACCAGCGAGCTTCGGCGCAAAGCCGCCTTCATCACCGACTGCGGTGGAAAGACCACGGTCGTGAAGCACCTTCTTGAGTGCGTGGAACACTTCGGCACCATAACGGAGGGATTCGCGGAAGGTCGGAGCACCGACCGGCACGATCATGAATTCCTGGAAGTCGATCGGTGCATCGGAGTGAGCTCCACCGTTGATGATGTTCATCATCGGCACGGGAAGCACCTTGGCGTTTGGACCGCCGAGGTATTTGTAAAGTGGCACTCCGAGCTGCGAGGCTGCAGCTTTTGCCACAGCCATGGAAACGCCGAGGATGGCGTTGGCACCGAGGTTCTTTTTGGTCGAAGTTCCGTCGAGTGCGAGCATGGTCGCGTCGATCGATGCTTGTTCGGTGGCGCAATAGCCGAGAAGTGCTGGAGCGAGCTGGGCATTGACGTTTTCGACAGCCTTGAGCACACCTTTGCCGAGGTAACGTGATTTGTCACCGTCACGGAGCTCCACGGCTTCATGTTCGCCGGTCGAGGCGCCCGATGGAACGGCTGCGCGGCCAATCGCGCCGCCTTCGAGGAGCACGTCTACTTCGACGGTAGGATTGCCGCGGGAGTCGATGACTTCGCGTCCGCGAATTTCAATAATGGTGGTATAATCCATAATTTGTATTTGGTTTGGGGTGGGCTGAGTTTTTGAAAATCAAGGATTGAACGGCTTGATCGAGCGAATCGTGAGCGTCTCCATGACCTCAGTCACTTCGTCGCGGATCTGCACGGTGTCGCCCGGCTCACGGCCCACAAGGGCCTTACCAACTTCGGAAAGATAGGAAACCGTTTTAGTTTCGGGGGTGGAATCCCAAGCACCCAGCACCGTCACGACGCTTTCCTTGCCGTCTTTATCGACCAGCGTCACCATCGTGCCGATATTGACCTTGCTGGCGTCCGAGCCTTTGAAATCGGTGCCGCGGGCATTGGAGATTTCCTTTTCCAGCGCGTTCCGGCGGTGAGCGAGGTATTTTTCCAAATCCTTGGCGGACTTGTATTCGAAGTTTTCACGAAGATCGCCGTAGGAACGGGCGATTTTAACGTCGTTGAGATTCTGGGGGATCTTGTTGCGGATCAGGTCGTCGAGTTCGGCCTTCTTCTTCTCCAGACTTTCCCATGAAACGAGGAGAACCTCTTCAGGGCGCTTGGCGTTCTCGCCGTTGACGAGCTCGGCCGTTTCCGGACGCGCCTTGATGATGCGGGCCATCAGCGACTTTTTCTCGAGTTCGCCAAAGACCGGGCAGTCGAGCAGACGGCGGCCAAAGTTGCGGGTTTCGTTGACATCCATAATGCCGACGAGGTCGGTCAAGAGGGTCTTGTCATCGCCCAACAGCGACTGGAGGCGCGAGGTTTTGCGCGGACCATCGGAAAGGTGGTCGTTTTCCAGAAGATTGAGGACCGAGGCCCCGACGTCGGCACTGAAGACTTCTTGCGAAGGTCCTTTGCGCTCGCGGCAGACCCAGATCAAGGCGTCTGGCCCCAGTGCACGGCGGGCGATAGCCGAGCGAAGGTGGGTGACGAGTGCTGGCATGCCACCACGCTCTAGCAGGATGCGGGCAATTTCAGTGACTCCGCGAGCACCGACACGGTCGAAAACCTGGACGATTTTATTGACCCATTCATCGCCAAAAGCATTAGGGAACGCCTCATAAACCGCGCGTTGACGACCAGATGGCAGCGTGCCCGCTTCTTCCGCCAGGCGGCTCGGCTCGGCAGAAAGCAATAGATCCGAAAGTCGGACAGCAGAAGGATCCAGTTCGAGCGCGCGGGAAGAGCCGATCACCTCGTCGCGGGCAGCGACGAGTTGGAGGGCTTGGCCGAGCTGGACGCGGGCGGCCTTTTTAGCACCTTCGTCAATGTCGCTAAGAAGACGCTTAAGGGCATCTGTGTCATTTTCAAAGGCGCCAATGTCAGCAGCGATCGCCTCCAAGGCGCGAATCATCCCCTTGATGTCGCGGGCGGCCTCGAAGTCGGCAACCAGTGCTTCAGCAGGGCTACGGTCTCCAACGCGTAGGACGATCGGCTCGGTGCGTTTTTGT
>CALPMD020000011.1 GCA_943324575.2 Akkermansia muciniphila | reverse complement strand
TCCTGTGGGATGGCTGTGAAAATTAATCTTCTTCGAATCTCCCCCCGCCAAGCCCAGCCGATCCGATATCGACATCGCCACTTTCCCCCCACACTCTAACGCCACTGGCCCACGCCAATGAACCCAATCAAAAATCCCCATGGAACTCCTCACTGAAGCCCTGAAAGATCGATTCACCTGGGGCCTGCTGCTCGGCCTACTGGTTGCCGCCTTCCTCTGGAAAGGCGGTTTCACCGCCCGCCGCAACCTCGCCCGCGAACTCAAGCGCGCTGAGGCGGAAATAAAAAACCTCCAAGCCCACCTCAGCACGCATCTCAAAATCAACGCCAGCGGCAACGAGTCCCTCCAAACCGAACTCGAATCCCTCCGCCAGCAAAACACGATCCTCCGCGTCAACATCGCCTCGCTCCGACAAAAAACCAGCGGCGCCGAACAACGACTCCTCCATGTCTATGAAGTCGCCATCCGCACCATGCGCGAGCAAGCCCCAGGCTTTGCCCCTGTCTGGGAAAATGCCCTCCGCCAAGGCGAAGCCGAAGCCAGCGCGCAAGACAGCGGCTTCCAAAAAATCGTCCGCCGCATCATGCCGCGCTTCGGCCGTTCACAGCCATCACTCATCGACACCGACGATTCTTCCAGCCACTCTTAGATCAATCCAAATAGGGATTGTTCAGGGCTTCCTCGCCAATCGTCGTCGAAGGCCCGTGCCCCGGAAACACCCGCGTCTCCTCCGGCAGCGTCATCAGATGACGCGCGATGCCGCCTAGCAACTGCTCGGTGCTGCCACCCGGCAGGTCCGTCCGCCCGATCGACCCCGCAAACAGCGTGTCCCCCGAAAAAAGCACCCCGTGTCCCACGAGGTGAAACGTCACGCTGTCCAGCGAATGCCCCGGCACATGCGCCAGCGCGATTTCCAGGCCCGCGATCCGCAGCGGCTCCGTCATCACAAAATGCTGGTCGATCTCGAAGGGCGTCACCGCGATCGGCATTCCCGACGATCGCGCAGGCTTTTCCAGGGTCAGCTCTGTCGAATAATCCTCAAACGCATGCAGGCGCGCCCCCTGCGCCTTCAGCGCTGCAGCGTCCATCACATGGTCATAATGCTGGTGCGTCAGCAGCACATCGTCCACCCGCATCCCGCGCTGCGCCAGCCAGTCCGTGACCCCCTGCGGCGCATCGATCAGCAAGTTGCCATCGGGAGTTTCGACAAGATAGCCATTCGTCTGAACGAAGCCGCCGGTGTAGAGGGAGATTTTCATGAGTGACGAGAAACTGAACCACCCCGACCCACAAGGCAAAGCGAAACCATCGGCATTCAAGGAGCGCATTCATGGAGCGCTAGCTTTAGCTGGCGAGAAGGGTGCCTTTATCCAGCAAACCGCTCAATTCGCAGCGGCGTGGCCAAGCCGACTAAAGTCGGCGCTCCATTCGGCGCCCCCCCACAAAAAAAGCGCCCTGCCCGTGAGACGGACAAGGCGCTTGGCTGGATCGGGAATCCGTTAGGATGCTCAGGCTTTCTTGCCGCGCTTGGCGAGGAAGAGCATGAACGCGCCAAAGATGAACAGGACGATGCCCCACTCGATGTTGACGTTGATGCCGAGGGATTTGTCGTAAATCCTGCTCGCTTTGGTGACCAACCCGTATCCAGTTAGGATCAGGCCGTAGAGGGTGAAGATGATGCCAATGGGAAGTCGAAGGTCCATGGGAAGTAGTGGGTTAGAGAAATTACCAGAAGATGATGTTGAGTACAATCACAGTGATCATGACGATGGTCCCAAGCACCGCTGGCCGCATAATCCATGCTTCGTGACCGGATAGCTGTTTAGGTGTGAGAGAATAAACCAGGCCGGCAAGCTCCTCATCCGTCTTATTGCGCCCTGAAGTGAGCGACAGACCCGCGTTGACCACAAAGGTAACGCTGAAGGCGACAATGGCCACCATGAAGCTTTGCGAGAGGTCCTTTGGATACTCGAAGACCTGGGAAATCCATGCGCCTTTGACTCCAGACTCATTGCCGGTGACCCAGGAAAGACCATGGAAAACCACTGCAGTGCCGGTGCCGATCAACAGGCCCCAGAACGCGCCGGCATTGTTGGAACGCTTGGTGAACATTCCCAGCAGGAATGTCGCGAATAACGGCGCGTTCACGAAGCCGAAGACCAACTGCAGGATCGCCATGATGTTGTTATACTTCGCCGCAATCAGCGCGCAGCCCATGGCCAGGATGATGCCGGCGATGGTGGCGAGCTTGCCCATGCTCAAAAGCTCCTTGTCGGTTTTCTTGCCGCCCGACATTTGCGAATAAAGGTCGTAGGTCCAGACGGTGTTGAAGGCGGTTACGTTCGCCGCCATGCCGGACATGAAGGATGCCATCAGCGCGGTGAGCGCGAGCCCCAGCAGCCCGTTAGGAAAATAGTTGAGAATCATCGAGGGCAGCACCTGATTGTAATTCATGATAGTTTTCCCCGCGCTGTCGAGCATGGCCACCCCGTTTGCATCGAGCTTGACCGGGATCGAGTAACCGCTTCCGGGGCCATCCATGGTGAGCGCGTAGGCGATCATGCCGGGAAGGATCACGATGGCCGGGAACAACATTTTCGGAATCGCCCCGACGATCGGCGTGCGGCGGGCGGCACCCATCGAGTTCGCGGCCAGCGCGCGCTGCACTTCCGCAAAGTTCGTGGTCCAGTAGCCGAAGGACAGCACAAAACCGAGTCCGAAGATGATGCCATACCAGGGCACACCCATCGGGTTGTCGCCAGTGGCGGTCTGGGCCCACGAATGGATAGAGCCATCACCGAGCGGGGATGCCTGCAGCTTGGTAACGAGGCCGTCCCAGCCGCCGACATTTTTCAAGGCCAGATAGGCCAGCGGCGCGATGCCGAAGACGATCATGAAGAACTGCAGCACCTCGTTATAGATCGCCGAGCTCAGCCCGCCCTTCAAGACGTAGGCGAGAACGATCACCGAAGTGACGACAAGCCATCCATAATAGTTCCAGCCAACCAACGTGGTGAGCAAATCGGCGAGCGCGTGCATCGAGATGCCTGACGAGAAGATCGTCATGAATGCGAACGAAACCGAGTTGAACACACGGGTACGCTCATCATAGCGCATTTTCAAATACTCAGGCACCGACTTGGCCTTGGACCCATAATACATCGGCATCATGAAAATCCCGAGGAACACCATCGCCGGTATCGCCCCCACCCAATAAAAGTGGGAGGTCATGATCCCATACTCGGCGCCGGATGCCGCCATGCCGATAAGCTCTTGCGCGCCGAGGTTCGCCGAAATGAAGGCGAGACCGGTGATCCAGCCCGGTATCGAACGACCCGAAAGCAAGAAATCCTCCGCCGTCTTGCTCTGGCGTTTGAGGGCGAAGCCGATGCCAATAACAAACATCAAATAGATGGCGAGGATGGTCCAATCGACTAAATGCAGATCGAACTTGAGACCGCTTCCCATGGTGCCGCCTCCGCTGCCGCTGACCGAGGCGATGAAAGGAACAATGAATGAATTCAACATATTAGTATCAGGTTTCTACTTGGGGTTTGGAAGGAGGCAGGATGCGTTGGGGTGATTAAAGTCCGAGTGCCGGGATGGACCGGGTCACTCAGCGGAGAATTTATGAATCATCGTGTGCTTGTATGTCTCGCCAGGGCGAAGCACGGAGGATGGGAACGATGGGTGGTTAGGAGCATCGGGGAAACCTTCGGTCTCCAAGCAAAGCGCCGTGCGGTGAGCGTATTTAACGCCGCCTTTGCCGGTTGAAGTACCATCAAGGAAGTTGCCGCCGTAGAACTGAATCGCAGGTTGGTTGGTGGAAACCTCCATGACGCGGCCAGACTTGGGGTCTTTCAGGCGAGCGGCAAGCTGCACGCCCTTGTGCTTTTTAAGAACCCATGCGTGGTCGTATCCGGCGCCGAACTTGAGGGCCTCGAAATCCGCATTGATGCGCTGGCCGATGACCGTTGGCTTGGTGAAATCCATGGGAGTTCCCGCTACTGGGGCGATCTCGCCGGTTGGAATCAGGCCGGCATTGGTTGGCAGATACGCCTCCGCATTGAGGGTGAGGACTTCATCATTGATCGTCTGGGTGGGATCGCCGGAGAGATTCCAGTACGAGTGGTGCACTAAGTTGAGAATCGTAGGAGCATCGGTGGTGGCTTTGGCTTCCCACTTCAGCTCGTTGTCATTATTGAGCGAGTAAGTGACTTTGACCGAGAGATTGCCGGGGTAACCTTCTTCGCCGTCCTTGGCGGTGTAGGTGAACTCGACCGCGTTGCCATCGACGGGTTTGCCAGACCACACCACTTTATCGAAACCCTTCAGGCCGCCATGCAAGGCACACGGGATGCCGCCGGGATCGTTATTGGTGGCGAGGCTGTAGTTTTTGCCATCGAGAGTGAATTTGCCGTCCTTGATACGGTTGCCAAAGCGTCCGACGGTAGATCCGAAGTAGGAGGTATTGGTCAACCAGCATTCCAAGGTGTCATAGCCGTGGGTGAGATCGGCCAGTTTGCCGGATTTGTCCGGAGTTTCCATCGAGACGAGGATGGCACCGTACTCGGTGACCCGGGCTTTGAGGCCATTTTTGTTAGTGAGGGTAAAGATCTTCACTGGATGCCCATCAGGCATCGATCCAAAAATCTCTTCTTTGACTTCAGTTTTACCGGTCATTGCACGACTGTTCTCACAGGCGAAGATGCTAAAGGCGAGCGCAGAAAGAAGCAATTGGGTTTTGTTCATGCGCGGATAGATCTGAAGAATATTTCGCCAGATGCCAAGGGATAAATATCCCCCAAATGGATGATGACGCGACGCGCTGTGCATGATAGATCAACGGGCATGACGAATCCCGATGACTGGAAATCAAGATTGGGCAGCATTCTAGCGGATTTCGGCTGCCAGACCGGAACTATTCACCAAACCGCAGGCGACGGGACTACTCTAACGCTTGTTAGCCAGATCGGGGTGCCGGATCACCTGCTGGACAAAATCACCAGTATCCCCTTCGGCAAGGGCATTGCCGGTGTGGCCGCCGAGCGCAAGGAACCCGTGGAACTCTGCAATCTCCAACAGGACCTGGGTGGCATCGCCAAAGCCGATGCGCGACAAACGGGTGTCTCCGGATCTCTCGCGGTTCCGATTTTTTCCGAGAGCTCGGGGAAGGTCATTGGCACGCTCGGGATCGGGAAGTTTGCCCCATATGAGTTCACCACCGCTGAAAAAGAGCACTTGGCAGATCTCGCTGCGGAAATCGGCGACTGTTTTGAACACAAAGCGGGCTGAGGTGATTGACCCAGCCGAGGAAGTCATTATGGTTTGGCCATGACAACAGTGGAATCAGCGACGAAGATTCTCGATACGATGCTCGGGCACTTGGGCATGACGGCGACCATTGAAGTTCAAGAAACCCATGACGGCCCCTGCCTGCAGATACACTCGACACAGAGCGAGACGATCATCGGCCACGATGGCGACCGACTCGACGATCTCCAATACCTGGTCAACCGCATCCTCCGCAGACATTTTCCCAACGCCGAGCGCATCAAGGTGGATTGCGAGCACTTCCGCTCCATCCAAGAAGACCGGATGACTTCGGAGATCAAAAGCATCTCCGAGCGCGTCAAGGCCAGCGGCAGGCCCTTCCAGATGCGCCCGCTCAATGCCTACTACCGCCGGCTCGTTCACAATATCCTCGCCGCCGACCCACAAATCCTTTCCCATTCGCCTCAAGGGGAGGAGCGGCTCAAGCGCATCACCATCTCCCTCAAACCCAGCCCTGCCTCCAACCCATGAAAAAATTCTTCTTTGACTGCGGCACCCGCGACGCCACCGCCTCGTTCGGGATTTTCGCCCTGCGACTGATGGTGGGGCTAATGATGTTGATCGGTCACGGTATTCCCAAGCTGCTCCACTTCTCGACCTATCAAAAGGAGTTCTACGTGCCTGACATTTTCCCGCTCAGCCTGATGTCCCACGCGGTGAGTCTGAGTGCCTGCATCGCGGGCGAAGTGGTGGCCTCCGTGCTGATCATTGTCGGCCTCGCTACCCGCCCGGCGGCTTTCGTATTCGGCTTTAGCATGGTGGTAGCGGCCTTTGGCGTTCACGGCACTGCGCCTTGGTTTCAATCGGCCACGCCCGTCGCCACCAAGGAACTGGCGCTGATGTATCTCATCCCGGCTATCGCTATCATCCTATCAGGTGCCGGTTCCTATTCCTTAGACGCCGCCCTTTACAGGGACCCGAAGCGCCGCCGCTGGTGAACCGCCATGGAAACCCACCGTCTCGTCCTGCCCGGCGATCTCAACCACTACGGATTTCTCTTCGGTGGCCGCCTGTTGGCATGGATTGATGAAGCATCGTGGATCGCCGCCAGCCTCGACTATCCGCACTGTCAGTTCGTCACCGTGGCGATGGACACCGTGGAATTCCACCACAGCGTGCGCGATGGCACGATTCTGAGAATTTTCTGCACCCTCGATCGCGAGGGCACCACCAGTGCGACCTATGCCGTCACTGTCATCGACGAAAAAGCCGGTGCCGCGCCGATTTTTTCGACCCGCGTGACCTTTGTCAGCGTGGATGATGCTGGACAAAAGCGCAGCATCCGTGGCTAAACCGCGCGGCATCTCACCCACCTCGCCTTGGAACCTTTGATCGAAACCGTTGACATCGTCCTAGCCTTGGACAAATCCGAGGACGATGCCGCCCGCCGCCAAGCAGCTGCCGCCAAACTCGGCGTTTCCGCCGCGCGCATCGGCGGGATCAAACTGCGCAAGCATTCGATCGACGCCCGCCAACGCGAAGTCAAAGTTCAGTTGCGCCTCGATGTCGCGCTCGATGCTCCCCTGCCCCCGGATGAAACTCCGCAGTGGTCGGTGCCCACACTCGGTGCACAGGCCAGGACCGTCATCATCGTCGGCTGTGGACCGGCCGGAATGTTTGCCGCGCTGCGCTGTCTGGAAAACGGCCTCAAACCCATTCTTTTGGAACGCGGCAAGGACGCCAGCGCGCGGCGTTTCGATCTCGCCCCGCTGCTGCGCGAAGGCCGCGTGATCGAGGAATCCAACTACTGCTTTGGCGAAGGCGGTGCGGGGACTTTCTCTGACGGCAAGCTCTACACCCGCGCTACCAAGCGCGGCCCCGTCGCCAAGGTTTACGAAGTGTTAGTCGCCCACGGCGCGCCGGAAGTCATCCTCACCGATGCCCACCCGCACATCGGTTCCAACCTGCTGCCCAATGTCGTCAAGGCGATCCGCCACTCGATCCTGCAAGCCGGGGGCGAAGTCCACTTCCAATCCAAGGTCGTCGATTTCCTCACCACCGGCGACCAGATCCGCGGCGTGCGCACCGCCACGGGCGAGGAAATTCTAGCAGACTCCGTCATCCTCGCCACCGGCCACTCCGCGCGCGACATCTACCGCCTGCTCGCCGAGAAACAAATTTTGTTAGAAGCCAAGCCCTTTGCCGTTGGTTTCCGCATCGAGCACTCACAGCCCTTCATCGACCGCACGCAGTATCACCTGGCCCGTGGCGAGGAGCGACCGCGCCTCCTGCCTGCGGCCCGCTACCGGCTGGCCACCAAGATCCGCGACCGCGGCGTGCACTCCTTCTGCATGTGCCCCGGCGGCTGGATCGTCCCGGCCTCCACCGAGAACGACGAGGTCGTCGTCAATGGCATGAGCCTCTCCCGCCGCGACTCCCCTTTCGCCAACTCCGGCATGGTCTCCACCGTCGAGCCGGAAGATTTAAAGCCGCTCATCAAAGAGCACGGCATCCTCGCCGGATTGGTGTTCCAGAAGGAACTCGAGCGCACTGCGAAACAAGCAGGCGGCGGCGGCCAGGTAGCCCCCGGCCAGCGTGTCACCGACTACCTCGCCGGTAAAATCTCCGCCACCCTGCCCGCGACCAGCTACTTCCCCGGGATCAAATCCGCGCCGCTGCACGACCTCCTGCCGCAGTGGATCACCAGCCGGATGCGCGAAGGGCTGCGCCTCTTCGGCCGCCAAATCCATGGCTATATTTCCGATGAAGCGCTGCTGTTAGGCTTCGAAACGCGCACCAGTTCGCCCGTGCGCATCCCGCGCCGCGATGACACCCTGGAGCACCCCCAAATCCGCGGACTCTTCCCCTGTGGCGAAGGCGCGGGCTATGCAGGTGGTATCGTCAGCGCCGCCATGGATGGCTTGCGCATCGCGGATGCAGTCTGTGCCACGAAATAAAAAAACCGGCCCGCCGCGAACGGCAGACCGGTTAAATCGAGCTAAGGAACCTTAGAACTGGGAGCTCAACGAGAAGTTGAACTGTCCACCCTTGTCCGCTTCCTTGTCGGGCGAGGAGACGGGGATGGCGTAGTCGAGCGAGAGTGGCAGCGGACTGATCGGCAGCTTGAGGCGGATGCCTACGCCCACGTCGCTGTAAATCTCGTTCACGTTCATATCCCAGCTGTCGGTGTTGACAAAGCCGGTGTCGTAGAAGACAGCAGCGCGGACGGTCTCGATGATTGGCACGGTGTATTCCACCGAGACGTAGGCGAGTGAATTGCCGCCGTAAGTTTCATTGGTGTAGCCCACGTCGCGCGGGCCGACGTCGCGGAACTCGAAGCCGCGCAAAGTGCGGCCACCGCCGAGGAACATCCGCTCGAAGATCGGAATCTCGTCGCCGTTGGTACTGTCGACGAAGGCCATTTCGCCGTTGACCGAGAGGATCGTATCCCACCGCAGGTTCCAGTACTTCTGGCCTTGGCCGGAGAACGAGACCGTGTTCACATCACCACCGAGACCGGCGAAGGTCAGACCGAGATCCACCTTGTGGCCTTGGCGTGCTTGGATACCACTGTCGCGACTGTCGTAGATGTAGCTGGTTGAAAGTGCGCTGCGGACGAAGGAGCCGCCGATGTTTTCTTCCGAGAGCTGGGAAAGCGGATTGACTCCGTTGTCCACATCAATATCGACGTTTTCGACGCGGTATTCGAGCTTGACCGAATCCTTCTTACCGAGGGGTTTTTTCAGCGAAAGAGCCGCACCGAGATTGGTCTGCTCGTAGTAATCGCTGAAGTAAGTGGATTGCTTATAGAACAGCTCGCCGCCAAGCGCAAGTTGCTGATCCATGAACCATGGCTCGACGAGCGAGACGCTGGCTTCCGAGCGCTGCGAGCCGCCACGCAAGCTCATCGCAAAGCGCTGGCCACCGCCGGTGAAGTTCCAGGGGTTAAAGAGATTGAAGTTCGACTGCTCCAGCGTGACAAAGCCGACGATGCTATCAATCGAGCTGAAGCCCGCGCCCACGCCGACCGAGCCGGTGGCTTTTTCTTCCACCAGCACGTTGACGTCGCGGTAGCCGGAACCGCCGGGCGAGCCGGTCGTTTGCACCTCGCTGAAGTACTGGAGGTTTTCGAGGCGGGCCTTGGTGGTTTCCAGTTCGACGGAGTTGAACATATCGCCCGGCTTGAGCGGGATTTCGCGGCGGATCACCTTGTCCTTGGTCTTGGTGTTGCCAGCGATGTTGACGCGACCCACGCGGAAACGCGCCCCTTCCGTGACTTGGTAGGTGATGCTCACGCGGTTTGGCCCAGCATCGCGGATGTCGGGTGAAACCTGCGCGTCGGCGTAGCCACGGGATCCATAGTAGCTACGGATCATCGTGATGTCATCGCGCATCTTCTTGGAAGAGTAGGCGCTGTTGCCTGTGAGGGTGAGTGCAGGGTAGAGCTCATCGGGCTTGAACACCGTCATCGCGCCAAAGCCGACGCCAGCGACGGTGTATTTATCACCTTCGTTGATCGGGATGATCAGATCCACCCGGCCGCCACTGGCCGTTTCGCGGCGGATGCCTGGGCTGCTAGCGCGGAGGTAGCCTTTGCTGCGGCAGTAGTCGAGAATCGCA
This sequence comes from Akkermansia muciniphila, assembly GCA_943324575.2. Classification (GTDB taxonomy): domain Bacteria; phylum Verrucomicrobiota; class Verrucomicrobiia; order Verrucomicrobiales; family Akkermansiaceae; genus Luteolibacter; species Luteolibacter muciniphilus_E. The sequence goes on along the minus strand of CALPMD020000011.1, from coordinate 2,809 downwards.
TTAAGGTCGGTGTCGAGCTGGTTCGACTCGAAGCGACCCGACTTGGTCAGCCAGGAGAACCAGCCCTTTTCCTTCACCTTCATTTCCTTGCGCAGCTCGGGATCGGAGAAGACATGGTTGCCCTCGAAACGGATGCGGCGCACCTCGTTCTTGCCGCCTTCGTTGATCACAAAGATGAGATCCGATGTGCCCGCTTGGCCGGTGGCCTGCGTGCGGTGGGAGACGCTGGCATCCGGGTAGCCGCTGTCTTGATAGTATTTTTCGATATTGCGGCGCGCTTCGAGGATCTGCTCATCGCTCATCGTGCCGCCCGCTTTGATCTTCGATTCCTTGGCCAGCTTCTGGTCGGAAAAAACCGAGTTGCCGACAAACCCGACACCGCCGAGAGCCGCGCGCGTCGTCACCTCTGCGATCAACTTTACGCTGCCGTTGACGGGCTCGGCGAGGAAGCGCACGTCATCCACTAAGCCGGACTCGTAGAGCGACTTGATATCGTTGTCCAAGCTCTCCGCACGGTATAGGGCGCCGGACTTGGAGGCCATCAGATTGCGCAGGCGGTCTTCATCGACAGTCTTGGCTCCCTGGTAGCGGATGACTACTTCAGAGATGGTCTTGCCCTCAAAATCCTGAGCGTGCAGCGTGCCCGCGAGCGTAATAACGGCAAGGGAAGTGAGAGCGGCGAATTGGCCCACACCGCGCGGCATGAGGAATGAGGGAGAGGTTGGGAATTTCATGAATGCAGTGATGACAACTGCATCAAACGTGGTGTGAACCCAATCCGTCAAGGTCAATAGCAGCTATTCTAACGCGCCTTCTTTGGCCGGTTAGCGCGGGGACGCGGCCGCCGCTGCGCGAAGCCCGAAGCACCAGAGCCATAGCAGCGCCAATAAGCTCGCAGCGAGTCCGACATGAAGCACCTGCACCCACGAATAGAGGTGAATCTGTGCCATGATGACGCCTAGCACCATCTGTGAGACAACAATTCCTAACACCGCACGCTCGACCTTGCCCACGCCACCAATACGGTGGCCCCGACTGAGGGTCCAGGCCCAGAGAGTCAGGCCTAACACGGCCCATGAGAGGCTACGGTGGACCAGATAATTCCATGACCCCTCCAGCTCATGAATCCAGGTGGCGCGGGGCGCGTTGATGTGGGCCTTGGCCAGCTCATCCGTGATCTCGCGCACTTGGGTGCCGATGACACCTTCGGCAATGATCACGGCTAACAAGCTCCACACAACCCACCGCAGCTTGGCCAAGGGCGCAGCTGGCATACCGATGCGCCAAGGGCTGTCGGTGCCGCGCCACGCGCAGTAGACGAGCATGCCGATTAAGCCCATGGCCAGAGCCAGATGAGCCGTTAGTACGCCGGGCTTGAGACCGCTGTAAACGACGCGCGCGCCCATCCATGCGTTGACAAGCACCACCACCAGCGAGGAGAAGGCAAGCCAGAACACCAGTGGCCGTTTTTGCTTTTGCCAGAAGGCGGCGATGAAGGTGGCTAGGGTGAGGAAGCCGACGGGAAGGCTGCTCAACCGGTTTATGAATTCGGTCCAAACGTGGCGCGGATTGAACTCCCGGCGCAGGCTTTCCTCGGTGATGGAGGCGGGATCGCGGCCCATCCGCTCGGCCTTGCGTTGGAATTTTTCAATTGGCAATTTGGAGAAGTCGACTTGATCGACATGCGTCGGCGGGATCAGGCAACCCCAGCAGGTTGGCCAATCCGGACACCCCATGCCCGCACCCGTGACCCGCACGATCGCCCCAACATGCATCAAAACCAACACGGAAACCAAGGCTGCAGTGGCCAGTTTTTGAAAACGCGTCATCGCCATGGCAGGACCATGCGCCGTGATAGGCCAATTTCCAGTCAAAAGAGCGCTATCTAACCTCCGTTAGAAGCCCGGTGCTCCTCGAGCGCAGGGTCGTAGAGGTTAAACTCCAGACGCTGACAGGCCCCGAGCTTGAAGCTGGCAGTCCCGAAGTTTTGGCTCGATCCGCCGAAAGCCCCCCCGCCCACCGCGTCGAGACGGAAAACGAGCGATGAACCATCGGCGAACGAGACGCGGACGTCGCCGCTCTGGCGCTTGCAGCGTTCCAACTGGACGGGTGCGAGCACCACTGAGCGTAGGGCCTCGACGGGAAGTTTCACGTCGCGGAAGGGAGTCTTGACGGTGAGAACGCCCTCGAGAATGGAATCCACCTCCCCCGCGATGCTGTCGCCATTGCGCAGTTCGATGCGCCCGGTGGGTGGCGGCACTGGCTGTTGAGGCGCGTCTTCGGATTCCTCATCCATCTCCTGCACGCCGGCCAGCGGCTCTGCTACAGGTTTCTTTGCGACCTGCTCCACTTCGCCATCCCAAGCACTCACGCCGATGCGGGAGATTTGAACGCGCGAGCTGTTCTGGGTGATGAAACGGATCCCCCGCCCACTACCACATTGGGCTACGTCGGGGTCAGTCCAGACCTCGATGAGGTGACCGTCTAACAGGACGACAATCTTTCCCGTCTTACGGCTGGCATGTACCTCGATGTGAGCTCTGTCATTTTCCTGAAGCGAGGCGGCGTCGGGCGTATTGCCGATGATCTGCTGGGTGCGGCCGCTGCGCAGATAGATCGAATGCTGGAGGAAGCTGAGCTCGTATCCACTGTTAGGGTGATCACTGCTGAGGTTATCTGAGAAGAAAGCCAGATTGAGCGAGAGTGAGCCAGTCCATGCCGCGTCGAAGGTGATGCTGAACTCGTCGGGCAGATGAAGATCCCGCGCAATGCTACCGGCGTCGCGGGATGTGAAGACGGAATTCTGATA
>CALPMD020000010.1 GCA_943324575.2 Akkermansia muciniphila | reverse complement strand
GCAAAAAATCGATCCGCACGAAATGGCGAAATTTATGATGTCCCCACCGTGGATCCTTTGAAAGGGCTACGTTTTTCGGGTACTTGACAAGCTATAAAAACTTATTCACCTATTGTTTGTCCGGAAGAGTAACAAGCGTTGAATTCGCAACGCCCTGCTCTCATTGATACCGGGCATTTATGTAGTATAATAATATGGTAACTAAGTTAACATTAAATAACGTCACGGAACGCAGCAATGAGTTCATCGTGGCATGGCGCCAATTCGCCCCCGAGCTCACGCTCGTAGGCAGAACTCTGGCTCAGTTCGAAGTCGAAAAGTTGGTGCCCGAAGGGGCGCAGCAGCGAATCATCGAGGCAAAGGCGATCTACCAAGGTCTCATCAACGAGCGCAACCAAGCAAGGGCGGCGGTGAAGGAGACACTGGTGTCGTTGTCCGATGCGGTGCGAGGCGATGTGAGCCATGGATTGAACAGCAATTTCTACCGTGCACTCGGATTCATTCCGAAGCGTGAACGAAAGAGCGGTCTGACCCGGAAGCAGAAAACCCCTAACCCGCCCACCACCGGCGTTGCTTGATTCAGCTCACCAGGGCTGAGGAATCAGGCTGCGCCGTGGCGTGGACTTGAACTATAAACCGACCGTCGGCTCCGCAAGGGGTCGGCGGTTTTTTGCTGTGTTGGCGGGTGAGGAATCGGAGGGCGGGTAGCGGCTAGTGTCTTTCAACAATTCGGGTTCTGACGTTTCGCAGTGGACCCCGCGGACGGATTTGGTGAAACTCGCTGCATGAGGAAAGTCTCGGGATGGATGCAGATCGCGGCGGCGATAGTCAGTGGGCTGCTGGTCGCGGGCTTGTTTCCGCCGTTTGACCTGCCGTGTTTGGTGTGGGTGGCGATGCTTCCTTTGTTGGCGGCATTGGGCACGGTCAAAGGAAAACGCATGGGCTGGAAGGGCTTTGGAATCGGCTACTTGGCGGGATTGGTCAGTAGTCTGGTGCAGGTGCAGTGGCTGGGAACGGTGTCATGGCTGGGGGTGGTTTTGCTGTCGCTGTATTTGGCGATTTATTGGGGATTGTTTGGCGCGTTTGCCGCTTCATTCCGCAGTCCGCGTTCCGCGCTCCGCACTTCATTCTGCTATGCGGCGGTTTGGGCGGGGCTGGAGTGGTTGCGGGGCTGGTTGTTTACGGGCTTTGGCTGGAATGGGTTGGGTGTCGCGTTTCACGAGTCGCCGGTGATGGCGCAGGGTGCGGATTTGTTGGGGGTGACGGGGCTTTCGTTGATGGTGGTGTTTGTCCAGGCGATGCTGGCGCAGGTGGCGTGGCGGTGGTTTGGGCAAAAGTCGCGGGCGTGTTGGGAGCTGGGGATCGCCGTGGCTTTGGTGGCTTGCCTCTATGGTTACGGCAAGCTGCGGATCGCGATGGAATCGCGGGCAGAGTCTGTGCGGTTGAAGACCTTGTTGGTGCAGATCAACATTCCACAGGATGCGGCGCGGGTGCTGTGGTCGGATTTGGAGATCCACCAGGCGTACGAGGAAGAGACTCTCAAAGCGCTGAGTGGATTGAAGTCCGCAGACGGGACGCCCTCCGCGCAGTGGCCGGACTGGGTGATGTGGCCGGAGTGTGCGCTGACAGGGCGGATTTTACGCACGAATGAAGGCGAGTGGGGGACTTGGCAGATCAATCTGGATACACTGGCCCAAGTTCGCAAGGCGGGGCCGTTTTCGCTGATCTATGGAGTGAATGAGCTGGAGGCTGAAAAAATGGGTGAGAACCTACAACCGAAGCCGCAGGGGCACGCCTATAATTCCATCGCGGTGATGTCGCCGACGGATGAGCTGGAGACCTATCGGAAGCGGCATTTGGTGATTTTTGGCGAGACGATTCCATTTGTGGACACGTTTCCGCTGCTTAAAAAGATTTATGAACAACAAGCGGGGGTAGAGTTCGGCGGGTCGTTCACGCCGGGCGACTCACTGGAGCCGCTGCCGATTGCTGCGGGGGCGACGATGCTGGGGGCAATTCCATCGGTGTGCTTTGAAGACACCGTGGGTCGATTGACTCGGAAGTTTTTGCGGTCGGGCCCGCAGGTGATCATCAATGTGACCAATGATGGCTGGTTCAAGGAGTCTGCGGCGGCGGCCCAGCATTTTGCCAATGCCCGGTTCCGCGCGATCGAGCTGCGGCGGCCGATGCTGCGATGTGCAAATAGCGGGGTGAGTGCGGCCATTGATTCGAAAGGGACGGCGCAGCAGCTGGTCGATGCCGGAGGGAGTCATTTTACCCGTGGATCCTTGCTGACTGAGCTGAAAATCCCGCTGCGGCCGAGCATCTCGCTCTACGCGTGGATCGGGGACTGGGGGATTTTGTTTTTGGCGGTGACAGGGCTGATTTTGGCTTTTTGGAATCGTAAATCAGACGCGGACGCCTCGGTCGAATAGCGCAAATTCGAGCTTTTTTGCTTGTCGTCGTGGCCTCGTGTGGTTGGGTGCAGCCGAATTTGGTCATTTGCTAAGGTAAATGACCGTCAATTTCGGCACGCGATCCGCTAGATTTCGTGCGTCATTTTATCTGTGAGTCATGATATTCCCCGAAGCACCTAACCATCACTTGCCATCAGCAGCTCCGCTGCTCGATCGTCGAAGCGTCATCGGTGGGCTTGGCCTTGCTGGCCTTGGGTTGTTGGTTTCTTCGACCTCGGCGAATGCGTTTAGCTTGCAGAAAGATGCGAATACTGCGCCGAAGGTGATCGTACCCACGCAAGCGCAGCAATCGCCTCATGTGGATATTCCATCGCTGGATCTCTCGGATTTACCTGAAGAGTGGCTAGAAAGTCAGCGGGCCTTACTGCCGAGTTATAGCCGTTACTTGATGAGTTTGCGCCTGAAGAGCATTTCCGCGCGGCAAGTCGTCGAAGCGCACGCAAAGAGCAAGGGCTCGGTCTGGAATACCCTGCCGCCGAGAAGGTGGTGGACCCGCATGGGTTACACCTTGCGCGTGGCGGATCGGATCGCGCTGGAAATGAACGTCAAGGAAGTTGAGGTCGTCTCTGCCTATCGCTGCCCGATTTACAATGCGCATTGCGAGGGAGCGAGGGTGGGATCGTGGCATCAGGCGAATGTAGCTGTGGATGTTAAATTCCCAGTGCGCCCGGGCAAGGTGACCGCCGCGGCGAGAAATCTACGGGACCGTGGTTTATTCAAAGGCGGTGTAGGGGGCTATTGGAACTTCACGCACATTGATACCCGCGGGGAGAACATCAATTGGTGAGTGCTTGGTGGGCGTTAGTTTCTAACGACTGCGTGATCAATGAGATTGACGCGCGGGGATCGATCTGCTAGAAGCTTTGATTACAGCCCCCTAACCGATGTTTCCTCTCCCCCAGAAATCTCACCGTAAGATGACGATCGTCATCCTGAGCCTGTGCACGCAAATTTGGAATCCAGCGAGTGCGCAGAATTACACGACCCAAGTTGCCAACTTGCCGCCATTGGGTTTGATGGACTTTTTTCCGGGTGGAGATGGGATGGAGTTGGGCTTGGTGGAGGACTTGAAGGGTGGTTTCACTTTTGGGCTTGGAGCCCAAACGACCTACGATTCCAACTTTTTTCTGGAGGAGGATTCCCCTGAGAGCGAGCAGACCACGGAAATCATTCCCCAGCTATACTACACCACGGATCCCGAAGGTGGGGCGCCATGTACGGTGACTGCCAATTATATGCCGACATTCAGAAGCTATCTGAACAACTCGGACCTTAACGTGTTTGACCAATCGGGTGGAGTCACTCTCAAGCTGGAAGGCTCGAAAACGCGGATCAAGGTTTATGGCAAGTACGACGAGTTTTCGGGAGCCGATCGGCTCAGCCGAGAATTCGTCAATGGCTCGGTCTTGAGAACCGGCGTCGAGGGCAGTTATCAGATTGCCTCGAGAACTTCTTTAAACGGCGGACTAACCGCCGCAGTGTCGGATTATTCAACGGGCAACGTGACGGGCTCTGAAATTTACACCGCGCGGGTTGGCAGTTTCTGGTCGGCCACAGAGCGCTTGAGCTTTGGCCCGTCGGTTCGTTACTCGTCGATTAAGTCGGATAATACCGGTAACCGCGATGCTTGGGCGCTTCTGATGCAGGCCCGCTATCGCGCGGGAGAGCGCTTCGGAATCATGGGTTCGTTGGGTGTGGAGTCGTCGAACAGCTCGCGCGATTCGGGCAGTAGCAAAACCAACCTAACAGGAGATTTGACGGCCCGATACGATATCAATGAGCGATGGGCGTGGTCGAATGCGATTCGATATGTGACGGTACCCTCACCGACTGAGGTGAATTACGTCGTGAACAACTTGACGGTATCGACGCAGCTGGACCGAGAGTTTTTGCGGGCGACCTTAGGCATGGGCTTGGATCTGAATGTTTCCGATTACGTGGGAGTCGGGACGGTGACCACCGTGCCCAGCACAGAGAATAATCTCGGTGCCTTTGTTTCCTATCGCAGGAATATTTTTACCGAGCGCTTGGCCTTTGATTCTAGGCTTCGATACGCCGTCAACCGGGGTGATGCCGATTGGGATCAATTGCAGATTACTGTGGGGCTGAATCTAAAATTCTGAATCAGCGACCACAGGTGGGAGTTGCTCTGTTACCCGTAACAGTGCAAGTTGCCGGAGATGAGCGTTGATATTGAGTGGTCCGATTACCGTCTCGCCTTTTGTAGGGAGGCAGAAGCCCGCGGGTTTCAGGCGATTGAGCTGGCGAGCTTGAATGAAGGTTCGTTGATCGCTTGGGAGCGCCCGGGGGATGGTCCGCGAGTTTACCTTTCGGCAGGCATTCACGGTGACGAGCCAGCAGGGCCTTTGGCGGTGTTGGAATTGCTGCGGGAGGATTTTTTTACGGCACCTGTGGCTTGGTCGATTTGCCCGATGTTAAATCCCTCGGGCTTTGCAGCGCGCCGCCGTGAAAACGCCGATGGCGTTGATTTAAATCGCGACTATTTGCTACGCAGCACCCTGGAAGTGGCGGCCCACGTGAAGTGGCTCGATGCCCAGCCGACACCCGATCTTTTCATTTCCCTGCATGAAGATTGGGAAAGCGTGGGATTCTATTTTTATGAGATCAATTTGGGCGAAGAAGACCCGAGGCGCCCGCAGCTCATTCTTGATGCGGTGAGTCCATGGTTCTCGCCGGAAGCCGGACCCGAGATCGATGGCCACACGCCGCGGGAAGCGGGCTGGATCTACCATGCCGCAGAGCCTGACTTACCAGAAGGCTGGCCTGAGGCGATTTTTCTGGCGAAAAAGGGCTGCCCGGTTTCATTCACCTTTGAAACCCCTAGCCACGCGCCGCTTGCACAGCGAGTGGCGGCGCACGTCGCGGCCGTGAAAGCGGCTTGCACCGGATTATGGGGTCAGGTCGGCCAAGGCGGCTTCTAGGGTGGGGAATTGGAAGTGGAAGCCGTCAGCCTGAAGTGCGACGGGAATGGCGCGTTGGCTGGAAAGAAGGGCGCTGCCGAAGCCGCCGATGATCAGTTTGAGGGCAAATGCTGGAACCGGGAAAATCGCTGGGCGATGCAGTGAGTAAGCCAGTTTGCGGGTGAAGTCGCGGTTACGTTCGGGATAGGGAGCCGTCGTGTTGACTGGGCCAGTGAGGGGCTCTGAGAGTACGGCATGGACGATGGCGGCACGGAGGTCGGCAAGGTGAATCCACGGCATCCACTGCAGGCCAGAGCCAAGGCGACCACCGATGCCTAATTTGAAAATGCGCAGGAGTTTTTCAAAGGCAGCGCCGTTTTTGCCAAGTACGACCCCAGTGCGCAGGCGGACAACGCGAACGCCGAGTGATTCTGCAGCCAGCGCCGCCTCTTCCCAGTCATGGCATAAATCCGAGAGATACCCGTGACCTCGTGCTGAGGTCTCGGTGAGGATTTCGTCGCCCCGGTCGCCGTAAATACCGACGGCAGAGGCATTAACGAGAACCTTGGGTCGCGCATCGGCTGGGAGCTTGGCAATCGCTTCGACGACACGATGCGTCAGGCCTACGCGGCTTTCATGGAACAGAAGACGGGATTTTGCATTCCAGCGCCGATCGATGGGCTCGCCTGCGAGGTTGATCACAGCCTGGTGCCCAGAAAAGTCGAGGGTATCGGGAGTCTGCCATCGGTCGACACCAAGCGCCGTGCTTCCGCCAGAGCGGCTGATACCCGTGCAAGCCACACCTTTTTCAGCGAACAAGGCGGGTAGTCCACGACCGACGAACCCGGTCACTCCTAAGATGGCGGCGCGCTGAATGGTCTGCATACCGGAAGATGCCTCAGATTCTGGCGAGGTAAAATAGATTTGGCGCAAAGCGCGCGAAACCTTGGCCGGCTTTCTCCCTTTACTTCATGGGCTGAGAGTTTTTCTATCAGGCCGATGCTAAAACTTGGTGCTTGGATCATTTTCCCGCTGCTGCTTCTGCCTCTTTGCGCGCAGGAGGCTCAAGTGCTTCCCGAGGGTGGCGCTCTGTTGTTGCCCAGCGATACGATAGTGCCGGTCCCGCCGCCGCCAACAAATCAATTTGGGGCGACTAAGTTAGCAGCAATTCCGATGCCCAAAAATCTGAATATCAACAATTTCGGAGGTGGTGTGATCGAGGGTAGCCAGGACGGCGGTTTGTACTACCGCGGGCCGGGAGTCAAGATCACCGGAGATAACGGACTCGAGGCTTTCGCTGACAGCGCGATAGTGGACTTCAAGGCACAAGCCGTAACGCTCCAAGGAAACGTCAGCACCTATCAAGGAAACATCCTCCAGCGTGGCGATCGGGCGGTTTATTATTACGAAAGAAAATTCCTAGATGCCAGCAAGCTACGGGCTTCGATCGATCCGGTCCTGCTGGAATCCGGAAAATTCACCGTGGAGGATCGGGGAGGAAAAAAAGTTTACGTTGGGGAAGACGCGGGGATCACCACGGATGATGCGCAGGAGCCGGATTTTTGGATGCGGGCCAAGCGAATAACGATCTACCCGGGCGATAAAATGGTTTTTAATAATTTGCTTTTCTATGCGGGAGGAGTGCCAGTGTTTTGGTTGCCGTATTTGAGTCAACCTCTGAACGCGGAGCTCGGTTATCATTTTCTGCCCGGCACGCGCTCGAACTGGGGGCCGTTCCTGCTCAATAGATACGGGCTTATGCTCGGCGGGAAAACCAACCCTGCTACCGGCGAAAACGAAGATGCATGGCTGCTTTCCCGCTGGCACTTAGATCTGCGTTCCTTGCGCGGCGTTGGTACGGGGGTGGATTTTGTGGATACTCGCCAGCAGAAGAACGACGACATCACGGGACTGAGTTTTTACTACCTGAACGACATCGCGCCCGAGACCACCCGCACTGGGATTCCGCGTGGAATTGTCGCTCCAGATCGTTACCGAATCGAGCTGAAGCAACGCTACGAGGTGGATACGTCCAGTGATGCGAATTGGCGGATCGATTCCAATCTCACGCTTCTAAGCGATGCTTACTACCTTGAAGACTTCGATACGGCGAGGTACAGCATCGATCCGGATCCAGACAACACACTCGGAATTTATCGGCGGGATGATAGCTCCTTGCTGTCACTGTATGCCAGATTTCGGATCAATGATTTTTATCGGGCAGACACGCGCCTGCCCGAAGTTTCCTTCGACCAAGCCCGCGCTCCGCTTTTTGACCTGCCAATCCTCCACGAGGGCAGTACCTCTCTAGGGATCATTGGTGAGCAGGCGGCGGATCCTACGCAAAATGCCATTCTCAACCCGTTGATGCAGCTCACTGCAAGTGACCCCGCCGCTCAATCCTTGCTCAATCAACTCAGTGGTTACGAGCGTCAACTGGCAGAAAAAATTCTAGCCTTGCCGCTGGGTGATCCACAGCGGGATGCGATCCGCACCCAGCTGCTAGATTCGAGCTATGCCCGTTTTAATACCTATCATGAGTTTTCGATGCCAATGAAGCTGGGCGAACTCGTCAACATCACCCCACAGACAGGACTCGGCTACACCCGTTACGGATCGGTTGACGGGCCGATTGATAGCTCCGACCGAACTTATCTTCATGCAGGCGCGGAGACATCGCTTAAATTTTCAAAGAATCTAGGTGATTTCGTGAATCCAGAATGGGGCTTAAGTGGGCTCAGGCACGTGCTCCAGCCATATTCCACTTGGTCGCTGATTTCCACCAATGATTTTGATCCCCTTGGGCCGCAAGTGGATCGGCTTTCCCCGACCACGCGGCCGCAACCTCTGGATCCAACCCGATTCACAGCGATTGATGATTTGCAGAGCTGGAACATCGTGCGCTTGGGTGCTCGCAACCACCTCTTGACCCAGCGCGATAGCCATAGTTTTGATTGGCTCTATCTCGACACCTACGTGGATGCTTTCATCCACGATCCCGAGGGCCAGCGAAACTATTCAAACCTGTATAACGAGGCGCGTTGGCAGCCATTGCCATGGATGTCTATCGTGGCAGCGGCTCAGTTCCCGATCGTGTCTGACGGCATGGGCTTTAATGAGTACAGCACGAGTCTTCATTTCCTGCCCACGCGGAACGTGGACTTTTCGTTTGGCTATCAGACGCTCAATGGCCACCCCGTGCTAATTGATTCGAATCGCGTGAATTTTCAGTCCTACACTCGCTTGAATGAAAACTGGGGCATCGGAACCAGGCATGTGCTGGAGCTCGATGATGGAACACTTGAGCTCCAGCAATACACCCTCCACCGGGACTTGGGGAGCTGGGTCGCGGGCTTGGGCGTCACCAGTCGTGACAACCGACTCGCCAAGGAATACGGTGTGATTTTCAGCCTGACCTTGAAGAGTTTTTCAGAGGTTTCCTTGCCTTTTGAGTTCATTGGGGAACAGTAATGCCGCTATGACCATTTCTCCCGACGCCCTACTCGCTGCTCTGAGCTGGCGCTACGCCACCAAGAAGTTCGACTCCTCCCGCAAGATTCCAGCTGAAACTTGGAATGCTATTGAGGAATCCCTCGTGCTCACGCCGTCGTCTTTTGGCCTCCAGCCGTGGAAATTCATTGTCGTGGAAAACCCAGGCATCCGTGCCAATCTTTGCCTCGAATCGTGGCAACAACCGCAGGTGACCGATGCCTCCCATCTGGTTGTCCTAACAGCACGCACGGATTTGAATACCGCAGACATCGATGCGTGGATCAATCGCATGATCGAAGTACAAGGCAGTAGCCTTGAGGCCGTGGCCCCACTGAAAGGGATGATCGAAGGGTTCGCCCAATCGATGAGTCACGAGTCACGCCATGCTTGGAATGTCCGGCAGGTGTACATCGCGCTGGGGCAGCTGATGGCGTCTGCGGCGCTTGTTGGGGTTGATAGTTGTCCGCTGGAAGGCATCAGTGCGACGGCTTACGATCGACTTCTCGGCCTAGAAGGAACGGGCTACGGAACAGTCGTCGCCTGTGCACTTGGCTATCGTGCGGCGGATGATAAGTACGCGGTGGCGCCCAAGGCGCGTTTTGACCGCTCACGGGTCATCGCGCATCTTTAAGGGGCCTTTTTGGGAGAGCCTTTTATTCCGAGAATTTTCCAGACATCCTCGATTAGTCGCAAGGAAAGTTTCTCGGAAATCGCCTTCTCCTTAACTTTGCCGTTCACGCCAACATTGATCGATGGGACATTGCCCATCGGCGTGGCGGCATCCCCGACCCTGACGAAAAGACGCCTGAAGATTTCCTCACCCGCCTCTGCGTCCGAGTTCAGCCCCCAAGTGCGTGCAAGCCCCAAGTCTTTGGCCACTTGAGTTAAAATCTCTGGTTTGGCCAATTTCGCCTTCAGCTCCTTGGCAAGTTCGGTCCGTTTTTCGCCGGGCAACTGAGGATTGATCGGCAAGGGCACCCAGATCGGCTGGGACTGATTCTGCTTGTAGTTCTGATAAGCAAAAAAGCTGCCACCAAACATCAAGGCCACCATCACCGCGCCCAACACGATCCACCGTTGCATAGGCGCGTTTTATCAGTCATTCAACTCTGCATCCAAGCCTGAATTTCATGGAATATCCAGCCACTGCCGCCACCGTTGAGACGCTGCCCAATGGGCTCACTTTGATCCTCGATCCAGATACCACTGCACCTGTAGTCAGTGCGCAGATTTGGGTGGAGACCGGCAGCATGCACGAGGACGATCACCTCGGCGCCGGCATTTCACATTTTCTGGAACACATGGTCTTCAAAGGCACCCGAGACTTTGATGCCGATAAGCTCGCTGACACTGTGCAAGCAGCGGGTGGGCACTGGAATGCCTACACCAGCTTCGATCGCACCGTTTATTACATTGACGGCCCTGCCGCTTCTTTGGCCGTTTTTCTCAAAACCCTCACCAACCTCGTCTTTTTTCCGAACTTGCCGGAATCCGAGTTTGAAAAAGAAAAGGACGTGATCCGTCGTGAAATCGACATGGGTCTGGATGATCCGGACAATGTCGCTTCCCGTCTGCTTTTTTCCACCGTCTTTGGACTCGATCCACGGCGCCACCCAGTGATAGGGCATCGCCACTTATTTGACGCGATCCGTCACCAAGATCTCATCGCATACCATCGCCGCCGCTACACTTCAGACCGCTGTTTTGTCGTCATCTCCGGCGATATTTTGCCCGATGAAGCACGCCAAATCGTGGCCGATCTCACCGCCGCCTGTCTTCCGGGCTGTGGCCGCGAACCGCTCGTGGCCATGGATCCTCCACAGATTGGTCCGCGCCGTGCGCGCGAAACCTTCGCCATTCCCACCAGCCGAATTTCTCTGGCGTGGAAAGCCCCTGCGCTGGATCACCCCGACGCGCCCGCTTTCGATGTGCTGGCTGGCATTTTGGGGCGCGGTCGCTCGTCCCGCCTGCACCGCTGTCTGCGCGAAGAACAGGAACTCGCACTCGAAATCTCCGCCTTCTCGTGGACGGGGCCCGGTCGCGAAGGTTTGATCGCCGCCTCGGCTGATGCGGAACCTGCGAAACGCGACGCCCTAATCGAGGCGATTCTGGCCGAAGTCGCAGCAGTCGTTGGCAGCGAGATCGACGACGACTTGGCCAAGGCCAAACGCCAGATCGCCACCAGCCAATTCCGTAGCCTGACCACCGCCTCGGGCCGCGCCTCGGACCTCGCCTCGAATTGGCACGAAGCCCGCGATCTCGACTTCACCCGCCGCTATCTCGCTGCCATTCAAGCGGTCACGGCATCAGACATTTACCGCGTCGCCGCCACACTCACGGAAGATCGATTCAGTCTCACCATTCTCGACCCGCTCGACGCACCCGCGTCGACCCGATCCACGAAGACCGCCCGCGTTCAAGAGGGACTCCAAGTCCACACCCTAGCCAATGGCCTCACTCTCGCACTGATCCCCGACCACCGCGTCCCCCTCGTGCATTTCCAAGCCGCCGTCCGCGGAGGGCTCCCATCCGAAGCTCCTGAAACCAACGGTCTGAACCAGTTACTCGCCTCCACGCTGACGAAAGGAACGGCCACTCGCAGCGCCCAAGAACTTGCCATCACGCTCGAATCACTCGGCGCGTCGATCAGTGCGAATACCGGCAACAACGCACTGCTCATCCAAGCCGCTGGCCTCGCGCCAGATCTGGCCACGATCGCAGATGTTTTTGCCGAGGTGATCCTCTCACCCTCGCTTCCCTGCGATGCCATCGGCCGGGAAAAGGCCAGCCAGCTCGCCTCTCTCGAAGAAGCCCTGCAAGACCCGCTGCACAATGGGTTCCGCGCCCTGCGCCAAGCCGTCTTTAGCGGCCGCGGCTACGGTCTGGATTCGCTCGGCACGCCAGAAAGCCTCAAAGCGCTCGATCACGACGCGCTCAGTACTCACCACGCGCGTCACTTCAATACGGCCAACGTTACCCTCGCCATCGCCGGTGATTTTGATCCCGTAAAGGCGCTCGACCTCATGGTTGCAAAGTTTGCAGCCATGCCTGCAGGTGCTCCGTGGACGGCGCCTGCCAGTCAACTTGCCAGCGGGGGTCATCACTCGTGCCACCTACCCAAAAAACAAGCTGTGCTGACGATCGGCTTTGCCGGCACCACCATCAACGGCGCAGATCGGCACGCGCTGGCGATGATCCAAGAGTACGCCTCCGACATGGCTGGCCCCCTTTTCACCCGCATCCGCGAAGAGCTGGGACTCTGCTACCAAGTCGGCGCCACCCAGTTCCTCGGCTACGACGCAGGGCTATTCACCTTCTACCTTGCCACCGCACCTGAGCAAGTGGACCTCGCCCGCCGTGAACTTTTAGCGGAAATCGAGAAAATCGCTGCTGTCGGTATCCCCGACGAGGCATTTGACCGCGTTCGCTCGACGATCCTTAGTGGCCTTGCTATCCAGCAGCAGTCGCCCTCATCCACTGCCCGACAGGTTGCGCTCGATCTGCTTTTCGGCCATCCCGCAGATCAATATCGTCTATTGCCTGCCGCTTACCTTGCTCTCTCGACCGCTCAAGTCCAAGAAACCGCTACTCGCATCTTTGGTAGCCAGCCGACGATTGTCACCGTCATGCCGGAATAGTAGTGGGTCGTCGCCTCAATTGTTGCCTAAGCGTTTCACAAACTCATCAAGCAGCGACTTGAGCCGCGACTCCGGGGCGATGACTGCAGGCTTGTCAAAGCCTAGCCAGATGGCCGTCGCCCCGTTAGGGCCGAGGCGCAGCGTCCATGCGTCTCGCTCCGAACCCGTTGCGCCCGTGAAACAATGAGTGCCG